>JAYEMY010000264.1:0-9191 GCA_034718455.1 Thermodesulfobacteriota bacterium | reverse complement strand
TTCCTTGAAATTCAACTCGTCCAATATGTTTTATCCCTTTCGTGCTTTCGTCCTTTCGTGCTTTCGTGATAATTCTTTTCTTTTTCGTATGTTGCACAATCTGACGTGTAACCGCACAGGTGGAAAATCTTCAAGACTACGCATGAATGCCCTGAATCGTACCTGTTCATTTTGATAATACACTCTTTTTCGAAAAAGTGTAAACTGGTAAATGAAGGATGCCCTTTAATGCTTATCTCACCTAAGCTAAGCGTTTAGCTGTTAGCGTTTAGCTGTGAAAAATCAAGACATTACGTTAATTAGAAATAACACCCAACGGGTAAAAATTTGTAATAGCAAAACATCCTATAATCATTAAACTAATAGCTAAAGGCTAATCGCTCAATTTAGGTATCAACATCTCCTGAATATCAAGAAAGTAAGTCTATAATGCGATAATTCTTATCCTGTTGCCCTTCCGATCGTAACGGCGGATAGATCACAATTAATTTAGTTTATCCAGAGTCTGTCCGATAACATTATAGAACTCCATAGCAATAAATCACAACATGTCCTTAAAAAGTCTTTAGTTAAAAGGATGATTCGAGAATGAACAAATCAAAAAACGTTAAAGTCTTGCTGATTGAGGACAACCCGGGGGATGCAAGGCTGATTAAGGAGATGGTCTCCGAAGCAGACGGCGCTGAGTTCGATCTGAAGCATGTCGACCGGCTTTCCACAGGGCTGAAGCATCTTGTTGCTGCAGAAGACATTGATTTAGTCCTGTTGGATCTGGGACTGCCTGACAATTCGGGATTTGATACGTTCACCAGTATACAGGCCCAGGTACCAGGGGTTGCGATTATCGTGCTGACCGGTTTTGAAAATGAGACGATTGAAAATAAGGCATTGCAGGCAGGCGCTCAGGACTATCTGTCCAAAAACCAACTGGATAGCAACTCGCTGATTCGCTCCATGCGGTACGCTATTGAACGTAAGAAGGCCGAAAGGCGCATTGAACACCTGAACAGCGTGCTCAAAGCCATCAGAAATGTCAATCAATTGATTATAGTAGAAAAGGACAGGGACAGTCTCCTCCAGAAAGCCAGTGAAGCCCTGATAGAAACACGGGCCTACAATGCCGCATGGTTTGGATTTTTGCAGGATGACGAAACATTTACCACGGTTATGGGTTCAGGTTTCGGGAAAAATGTCTCCCGTTTCTGCCGACACGTCATGAAGGGCGATCATCCCCCTTGCATAAAAAAAGCGCTTGCCCAGAAAAACCATCTTGTAGTCCTTGACAAATCAAAAGATTGCGGAGATTGCTTCTTCAAAGACGCATGTGCAAACAAAGACGCTGTGATCATCCGGGTCGAACACGCAGGTCGGTTTTTGGGCCTACTTGCCGTATGGTTTGCACCCTATGTCACCATTGATGACGAGGAAAAGGGACTATTGCAGGAGGTGGCCGGTGATATAGGCCTTTCCCTCCATAACATGGCGCTGGAGGAATCACGCAGGCAGACAGAAAAAACGTTGCAGGAGAGCAAGAGCCGATACAAGTACCTATATTCCATGGTCAGATTAATGTGCGACAATCTGCCGGACCTTATATGGACAAAAGACCTGGAGGGTAAATTTGTTTTTGGCAATAAGGCCTTTTGTGAAAAAATGCTTAATGCCAAAGACACAGATGAACTTATTGGTAAAACAGATATATATTTTGCCGATAGGGAAAGAGAATCCCATCCTGAAAATCCGGACTACCACACATACGGAGAAACATGCCTTGCTACCGATTTAGCGGTTATGAAAAGCAAAAGGCTGCGAAAATTCGAAGAATCCGGTTATCTCAAAGGAAAATTTCTTGTTTTTGATGTCTATAAAGCTCCATTTTGGGATGAAAAACATAATATGATAGGTATGGTTGGCTGTGCAAAAGATGTAACAAAAGAGAAACAACTGGAAAAAGAACACAAACAGGCCGAGAAGGAACTGGCAAAATACCGCAATCACCTTGAAGTGCTGGTCAAGGAGCGAACGTACGATCTTGAGGCCGCCCAGGAAGAACTGGTCAAGCGCGAAAAGTTGTCCGTGCTCGGGCAGCTTACAGCCACTGTGAGCCACGAGATCCGCAACCCTCTTGGAGTAATCCGCTCATCAGCCTTCTATCTTCAGAGAAAGATAGAGGGCGCTGTAGACGAAAAAATTGCAAAACATCTTAACAGGATCGAGGAGCAGGTGTCCTTATGCGATACAATCGTCGGTGATCTGCTGGAATTTACACGGGGGAGGCGTTCCGAGGTAATTCATGGAGAAATCAATCCATTGCTGGAAAAGGTGTTGGAAGAGATAGCAACACCTGAACAGGTAACCCTGGTTAGCGATCTTTCTCCTGAACTCCCAATGATCCTTTTTGATAGGGACAAAATGCGTCGTGTCGTGATCAACCTTGTTCTGAACGCGTTCAAGGCAGTTACCCTGCGTTGGGAGAAAGGTGAGAAAGAGGATAAATGCAAAAGCCTGTATCAACCCCTTGTAAAAGTAACCAGCTCAAAGGCCGATAACGGAATACGGATTGAGGTTGAGGACAACGGAACAGGAATGGACGACGAGACTGCCAGGCGTGCCTTTGAACCGCTGTTTACCACCTGGGCACGCGGTACCGGCCTGGGGCTTGCCATTGTCAAAAAGATCGTTGAGGAACACTGTGGCTCAGTCTCGTCTGAGAGCAAGCTAAACCATGGGACAAAGGTCACCATCATTATTCCCACAGAGAATGAAAAATTAAGAATTAACTAATTAAAGACGCGAGATTATAATGACAACAAAATTAGCAACTGGTTTGAGTAAAGGAAAAGATAGCGCTGCTGTAGCTACGGAAGCCGTGCTACAGGCTAAAAAGAAACTTGGAGAAAATCGAGTTGACCTGAGTATAGTTTACTCATCCAACCTGTATGACCACAGTGTAGTTGTAGACGCTGTAAGAAAGGCCACCAATAACGCGCCTTTAATTGGAGCTTCTACAATAGGGGAATTTACTGAGGAAAGGGTTGAAGAAGGAAGTATAGCAGTAGGCTTACTTTTCTCAAATGACATTAAAATCTTCACTGCTATGGCTCAAGGTGTAAAGCAAGACCCGGAAGCGTCAATAAGAGAAGTCACAGCGAAGTTACCAGATAACGTAGATGGCTATCCCCACTCGACTGCCATTCTTCTGATTGATGGTCTATCCGGCGTAGGCGAAGAAACTACCTTATTAGCCTCCTATCTCTTGGGCAGGGAAGTAAAGATAGTCGGAGGAATGGCAGGTGATGATTTCAAGATGGAGAAGTCCTTTGTGTTTTCTGATGACAAAGTGTGCGCCAATGCACTTAGTATCTGCCTCCTTGTCTCAAAAATGCCTTTATTTACCAGTGTAAAACATGGTCACATCCCTTTTAGTGAAACATTAAAAGCAACCAGGGCTAAGGGTAATGTACTTTATGAAATAAATGATAGGCCCGCATGGGAGCTATGGAAGGAAGAAACAGCAGAAGTTGCACGAAAAAGAGGTGTAGACGTAGAAAAAATTAAAACACCTGCAGATATGGCGCAGTTTTTCACTAATTACATACTTGGTTTAGCTACTGAAAAAGTGGGTCAATATAAGATAAGATGGCCCACGGGTATAAACGAGGATGGCTCTCTAAATTTTGCCTGCAGTATTGCCGAAGGAGCAGTATTTCGCATTATGGACGGCAGTAATCTGGAAAGACAGATAATTGCCGCAGAAGAAGCTGCTCGAATAGCAAGACAGTCTGCAGAAAATGCAGGTTATTCAAAATTTGCAGGCATCCTCGTATTCGACTGCGCTGTAAGGCAATTAATGCTGAAAGACAGATTCTCCGAAAGTGTGGACTGTTTTAAGAAGGTCTTGCCTGGTGTTCCTCTGTTAGGTTGGGAGACTTACGGTGAAATTCGACTGGAGCCCGGACAGTTCAGCGGTTTTCATAATACTAGTTCAGTGGTTTTACTCTTGCCTAAAAATGATATCGAATAGAATAAATACGCCATGAAAATAAAGAAAAATGATTTAATAAATACCTATGCACAGAGTATCGGCATAGAGACAGCTAGGGAACTCATAGCTGATAAAATAAAAGCCGCAGCACTAGAAGATAGGAAGAACTACAGTGGAGAAAAAATAGTTAGGATATGTAGGGAATTAGAAAAGGAAGGCGGGTTAATCCGAATAATCGCACAATCTCTTTTAATTCAACTTGAGCGTAGGAGATCAGAGGAGCAAACATTACTCCTCGACAACATAGATATCCAGATATGGTATTTGACAGATATAGAGACTTATGGCGCTGTAAACAAAACTCATGCAGAATTTCTAGGTATGGAAAAGTCTGGTTTAGAAGACAGGAGTTTATATGGAATAATCGGCGAAAAAGAAACCGGGCATTTTGTTGCCGGTAACAGGGAGGTATTTGAGAAAAAAATACAGATTCAAACCGAGGAAACGGTTAAAAATAGTAAAGGGGAAACACGTTTACTTTCCATCACAAGGACACCAAAACTGGACCGTAATGAAAATGTCGAATATGTGATTTGTGCAGCACAAGACATTACTGAGCGCAAAAGGGCTGAAGAGGAGCTGGCAAAACACCGAGATCACCTTGAAGAGCTGGTCAAGGAACGAACGCGAGACCTGGAGACCGCCCAGAAGGAATTGATCAAACGCGAAAAATTGTCTGTACTCGGGCAGCTTACAGCTACGGTTAGCCATGAGATCCGCAATCCTTTGGGGGTGATCCGTTCATCGACCTTTTATCTTCAACGAAAATTGGGCCATGCCGATAAAAAAATTACTAAGCATCTGAACAGGGTTGAGAAACATGTTGATCTGTGTAATTCAATTGTGAATGAACTACTGGAATACACAAGGGGACGGCATTCCGAGGCAACTCAGGGAAAAATCAATACCTGGCTTGAAAAAGTGATGGACGAGATAACAATACCTGAAAATATAGCCCTTGTTACCGAATACTCTCCTGATCTCCCTATGGTCCATTTTGATAGAAATAAAATGCATCGTGTTGTATTCAACCTGGTAAATAATGCGCTCCATGCAGTTACCGCACGACATGACAGCCTGAACGAAAAACAAGGCCCTTATCAACCCCAAGTTAAGGTATCTACTTCATTTGCCGATAACGGAATACATATAGATGTTGCCGATAACGGAATCGGGATGGATCACAAGACTGCCAGCCAGGCTTTTGAACCGCTGTTTACCACGTCGGCACGCGGGACCGGCCTGGGGCTTGCCATTGTCCAGAAGATAGTTGAGGAACACAATGGACATATCTCCCTGGACAGCACACCAAACCGTGGGACAAAGGTGACCCTTGTTATCCCGGCAGGGACATAGTTAACGCCCTTCGGGCGGACTTCTCTGACAGGATCAACAGGATTTCTTAATATTTTTTATCCTGACAATCCTGTTAATCCTGTCAAAAGATGGAAATTCCTATGCTATTGAATTCAAAAAGGAAATAACCTTAAAAGGAACTACCCATGAATGGGCGAATATTACTGGTTGATGATAATGAGGAATTTCTGGACAGCACCAGAGATGTATTGGATGACGAGGGTTACGACATCGTAACGGCTGCCAGCGGTGAGGATGGCATTGAGCTGGCCAGTTCCCAGATCTTTGATGTTGTTCTCATGGACATAAAGATGCCAGGGATGAACGGTGTGGAAAGCTTTATTGAGATGAAAAGGCGCAATCCTAAGATCAAGGTCATCATGGTTACGGCATACAGCGTGGAGGATCTGATTCGGCAGGCGCTGGATGATGGCGTATTCGCTGTCTTGAGCAAACCCGTTGATATGGACCGTCTGTTTCGCACGATCGAGGATACGAAAAGGGATGGAAAAGGCTGTTTGGTCCTGGCAGTGGACGACGACAAGGAAATTTGCAATAACTTCGTGGATATTCTGGGCGACCGTGGTTATGAGGTCACTGCAGCATACGATGGCGAAGAGGCTGTTACAAAAGCAAAAACAAACATATTTGATATCCTCTTGCTTGATATGAATTTACCGCTCCTGAACGGCCTGGAGGTCTATCGTAGTATAAAATCGATACAGCCGAATATGGTCGCTATCCTCGTCAGCGGCTATGCGCAGGAGATGGATTCTCTCATTATGCAGACCTTGAACGAAAATGCCCATACCTTCCTGAGAAAGCCGGTCAATATGAAGCAATTGCTGGGTTTGGTTGAAGGCATATGCTTTGAACTACACAACAATACCTACCACAAACCCGGAGGTGACCGGCCATGATCGCCAATACGATTCTTGTTGTCGATGATGACGCTGAACTGTGCGACAACCTGACTGACATTCTTCAGGATGAAGGCTATGAATTGCTCACTGCCGCCACATGCGCCGAAGGATTGAAACTGGCGAGCGAACGAAGACCACAGGCAGCGCTCCTGGACGTACGATTACCGGATTGTTCGGGTACGGAGCTGTTGGCCCAAATGAAACAAACAAACCCTGATTGCTTCTGTATCATGATAACAGGGTATCCGGACACGGATTCCGCTGTAGCTGCGATCGAAGAGGGGGCGTTCAAATATGTGCGCAAGCCTGTCCAACCGATAAAATTGTTGAAACTTTTAGAAGACGTCTTTGAAATAATCAGCCTCAGGAAAAATGAACAACAGGCTAAGGAGGACTTGCGGAACAGAAACAAGGAACTGGAGGGAATTAACAAACGGCTTAACATGATCGTCACTTCGGCCAAAAGGCTTGCAAGTAGCTCACGTTTAAAGGGATTTGGCCCACTCCTTGAGATCGGTCCGCTCCTTTTAAAAGAATTTGCCAAGAACCTGTCAGCCGAAGGTGGAAGCCTCTATATGTGCAAAGAAGACTCCCTGGTCCTTGTTGATTCGCTCGGTCCTCGGCATGCGCTTCCCGAAATCCCCTTCCCCTTGAAAAAAGACAGTGTCTTCGAACATGTAATCACAACATGCGAACCGATTTTCATGGAAAATATCAATGAAGAAAGCGAAATAATCTCAAGTGGCTGGAATGGCTACAAAGAGGGTTCGCTCCTTATATTTCCACTACTGGATGAAAACGATAAAATTTTCGGCATTATCTCCCTTCATTGCAAAACAAAGCCGCCCTTCACGCACCAAGACCTGGAGCTGGGCCTGATATTAGCTTCATACAGCTGCGAGACGATTCGCGCCTCCAGGGCATTGGAGGCATTAAGAAAGAGCGAAGAACGATTCCGCATTGCAGCAGAAAGCGCAAGCCACTTAATTTACGAATGGGACCTTGAAAGCGGTCATCTTGAATGGTTTGGCAAAATCGATAAACATCTTGGATATGAACCTGGTGAATTGCCAAGGACCATAGAGGCATTAAAAAACATAATCCACCCTGATGACCTCGACCATGTGACGGCCTCTATTGAAAAACACATAAAGACCCATGGGCCTTATCATGAAGAGTTCCGTGTATTTGGAAAGGATGGGGCCGTCCACTATTGGTGGAATCGCGGCACTGCTATTTTGGATAAGAAAGGCAACGCCTCAAAATGGATTGGTGTTCAAACAGATGTCACCGTGCAAAGGAGACTCAGAGACCAGCTTCAACAATCCCAAAAAATGGAGGCCATCGGGACCCTGGCCGGGGGCATTGCCCATGATTTCAACAACCTGCTCATGGGTATCCAGGGCCGCACCTCCTTGATGTTAATGGATAGTGATTCCAGCCATCCCAACTACGTACATTTCAAAGAAATAGAGGATATAGTTAAAAGAGGGGCGGATCTTACAAAACAACTCCTGGGTTTTGCCAGAGGCGGAAAATACGAGGTCAAGCCGACCGACATAAACGATCTGATCAGCAAAAGTTCCGATATGTTCAGCCGCACTAAGAAAGAGATAAGTGTTTATGGAAAATACCAAGAAGACATCTGGACAGTAGAGGTGGACAAAGGTCAGATAGAACAGGTGCTTTTAAACCTTTATGTAAATGCCTGGCAGGCCATGCCCGGAAGCGGAGAACTTCACCTTCGAACAGAAAACATCACACTCGATAAGAGCGATCTCAAGACATTTAACATAAAGCCGGGCCGTTATGTGAAAATCTCTATAAGCGACACCGGGATCGGTATGGATGAAGCAACCTGCCATAGAATATTTGAACCATTCTTTACTAGCAAAGAAATGGGAAGGGGAACGGGTTTAGGCCTTGCTTCCGCCTATGGTATCATAAAAAATCATGAAGGGGTCATCAACGTTTATAGTGAACAAGGAAAGGGAACTACCTTTAGCATTTATCTGCCTGCCTCGGATAAGGAAATAATTGAAGAAAAGGAGATGCCCTGCGAGCTATTGAAGGGTACTGAGACTGTGCTTTTTGTAGATGATGAAGAGATGATCCGTGAGGTTGGCGGGACGATTTTAGGGCAATTGGGATACAAGGTATTGTCGGCCGGAAACGGAAAAGAAGCCGTAGAAGTTTACAGCAACAACAAAGACAAGATTAACATAGTGATCCTAGACATGATCATGCCGAAGATGGGTGGTGACAAAGCCTATGACAAATTGAAAGAGATCAACCCCAATATCAAGGTGCTCCTTTCAAGCGGATACAGTGTAAACGGTGATGCGACCAAAATACTGAAACGCGGTTGCGATGGCTTCATACAAAAACCCTTCAGCATGAAACAACTCTCTAAAAACATAAGAGAGATACTGGACAAACGATAGTGATTGATGATTGTTGATTGATTATTGATTTATCATTTTTGCATTTTTCCAATTTCCAGTTTCACTGCCAAAATACAAGATCAACAAAGGTAATCATTCACTTTCCCCCCTGACAGCCAACAGCCTTTTTCGGGTTTCAAAGCACAATCCATTGAGAATACGCCTTTTGGTGCAACCTTGTCCGCGGTTGAAACCCTGCAAAAGCCTGTCGGCTGCCAGGGAGTGTGAACGGTTACCAACAAAGTGTAAACTACTTTTGACTTGTTATGAAGGATACCCGTGAACGGATACAAAAATGAAAGAAATTATTTGCGCTTTCTTATCCAGAAAATAAGAGCAGACTCTGCCAGTAATTCCCTGCTTATGTTTCGATCCAGCAGCCATTCCACTTTATCCAGCCATTGGCAATACTCTGCCAGGTCC
>JAYEMY010000263.1:0-2223 GCA_034718455.1 Thermodesulfobacteriota bacterium | reverse complement strand
TAACCGCTGGCAACGGATTTGAAGATCCAGAATGACAGCCCAACTGAGTCTGATCACGATAACTAGGCGTGGACCTAACACGTGAATTTCTCGATGATCTGTTGTGCTTTAGCGGAAAACATTTTGAAGGGAAAACTTAGGCCGTTAAACCAACCTACGGAGATGCTTGGTATTCCTTAGCGTACGTTTTCGTTCCATTGGGCTTCAAACCCCTTATTTTGGTTCAGTCGTTAATCGAGGTTGATTTTTAGCAATTTCAACCATCGTTTCCAATCGGATTAATCTTCGGTCGTGATCGCGCAACTCGCTGGATATCTCAGTAAGCACTTTTCCAGCACGATCTACTTTGTCGACCATCAACAAGACCTTTTTCATCGCCAATATGGCATCTTTTATTGTGCTCACGCGGCGCTCCTTATTTCAGCTAACACCAGTTCCACATCGGTCAATCCTTTTTCTAAAGAAACCTCAGCTCTGGCCGTTGCATCACCAACCTCTTTCACTAAAATTGCTAATAACTCTTCATCTTCATTGTGAGGCTTGTCTTCGCACCGCTGCCGAACTAACTCAGAAAGGCTCTTGCCTTCCTTTTTTGCTTCTCTGTTTAAAAAAGCTTTAAATCGCGGTGTGCCTAGTATGGTGATTCTTTCTGTTTTTACTGCTGTTGTCATACCACTCCCCCCTTTGTTTTTATATTATCATAATAATGTTCATTATAATGATTGTCAAATCAAAACTATGACATTATAATTATTTTGTCATAGTTTCTGGACCAGGCGGTTTCTCGGCATTATTCCAGTACTATTTTATAAATAGGAACTTTGCTCTCGTAGTGGCATTAAACGGTAGCTACGCTACTTTTAGGCCTAGTAGGAGTCAAGCCGGTGCCGGATCGTATACCATGTACTCTTTCCCTTTCCGTTTTTGACCAGATATTTGTCGGCAACGAGCTCGCGTAATCTAACCTTTATCGTATTCCTGTTGGCATCTGTAATTGCCTGAACATCAGATATCGTTGCTTGGCCATGTTCTTTGATGATTTCCAATATTTGGTTCGAAAGCGCTGGGAGCTTTATTCTCTTATGTTCTCGCGCAATTTTTTGAACCAAATTATCCTTCTGCTTTCTTAGGCAGTTAAGAAAAAAGGAAAGCCAATTCCCTAGACCGGAATCATCAGTATCAAGTGTGCGCTGAGCCTTTCTTAATGCCAGGTAGTAGTTATCCTTGTTCTGTTCGATAATGCTTTCCAGCGAACTATAGGGAATATATGAATACCCGTTTTGCAACAAAAGCAGCATCGTCAATATCCTGGAAAGTCTGCCGTTGCCATCTTGAAAAGGATGTATCGCCAAAAAAAGGACAACGAAGACAGCTATGATCAATAGCGGGTGCAGTTCTTTTGCTTCCAGATTATTATTAGTCCATTGTAGCAACGCCGCCATTTTCATGGGCGTTTCAAATGGAGAAGCCGTTTCAAAAATGATCCCTAAGCTTTTCCCGTTGTGATCAAATGCTTCGACATGGTTCGGGAGCTTCTTGTATTCGCCCCGATGGCGGATATCCTTTGAGCTGTATTTCAGCAAAATACTGTGCAACTGCTTGATATGATTTTCTGTAACCGGTATCTCTTGAAAAGACTCAAATACCAGATTCATCGCTTCGGCATATCCAGCCACCTCTTCTTCATCGCGCGATCGGAAAGACTTAGTATCAAGTCCGGAAAGAAGCTGTTCCACTTCCCGATCCGTCAACTTGACGCCTTCGATCCGCGTTGATGAGCCTACTGATTCGATCTCTGCAATTTTCTTTAACGCGTTCAGCCGATCAGGAGCCAAGTTGCTCAGCGCCCTCCATTCTCCCCTAAATTCATCGACCTCGGCAACCAAGCGCAGAATATCTTTTGTAATACTTATAACGGGTTCCTTCATAAACTTACCTCAAATACCCATAAACATACCCGAATATACCCACAAGTCGACCTGATGTCAATTGCCCAGAGACCTCTTTCCCCTCCTTTATGTTTAATCAAAGCCATTTCACAAAAGTAGAAGTTTTTTCTCGCAAGAAGTGGCACTTTTTTCATAGCATTCCCCTTTTAAGGCAATACGAGCAAGTTATCAGGCATTTAATTTCATAATTTCCAGATCATTTGGGCACGCTTTTTGCGGAGCCTTAAATGCAATGAAAGATGAACAGTGGTTTCGTGATAATGAACTATAATGG
>JAYEMY010000262.1:0-2239 GCA_034718455.1 Thermodesulfobacteriota bacterium | reverse complement strand
AGTGACACCGATTAAACTGCCAACGGCAAGTCCCCGATGGTATTGTTATCAAACATATTTCTCACTATCCCCAATCCTTTTCGACAAGCATTTTTGAGCTTACCCGTCAGGACTAATGAACGTAGAAAGATTATATTCTCCGCATGTTCCCGCTTCCAAAACAATCCTGTTCCCTTGATACGTAGATTGATAACTCGGCGAATGGCACTTTCGACAGTACCGCTACCAGTAGGCAAACCGTTATCGCGGAATGTTTTATATTGAAACCTGGAGTGATCACCGAAATAATCGTTCAATTTTTTTAAAGCGGCTTTTGGCGCTTTTCGTTTCCCAGCTAGTGTCGCCCTAACAAGATTGACAATTCCGTTAATATTGCCATTCCAAAGCAGTTCCCGAATCTGTGTGGAGAGCTTTTTGCTTTCCTTGTCTGACAATTTCAGAGCATCAGAGACAATTTTTTTCACAATATTGATATTCTGTTTTGCGTGTGTATAGTCCAAAATCCGTTTCGCGTTACTCAAACTCAGTTCACTGATGAGATTATCAATCCTTGGCCAAATCCCATTTCCGCCATCAGCACTAAAAATAATTTCTGATGCCTCATCAAGGTTTATCCATAAAAGGTATTCCTTCAGCAGTTCAAAAAAATCATCCAAACTGCCACATGATCCATCAAGAATTGGGCTGACCGATTTGATTTTTTTGCCATTCTCGTCAAATTGACTGATTGTAAGCAATCTTGGCTCAAACCAATCAGTATGATAGCCCTGCCTTTTTTGGCCCTTCTTGCGCTTGCCTCGTTTAGTACGTCGTTCGCGGGTACGTCCGCCATCAACACAGACCAAAATTTTTATGCCTGGTTTCTGCCATACAGTATCACCATTACATTCGATCCTGACATTTTTGGCCAACCCGGCAAATCGTATTGTGATATTTTGCAGAAGGTGCTCATTCATAGCTATTCCCAGACCACGCAAAGCATTAGCAGCGACTTCGAAAGAGGGACAAAGAACAGCCATAGACACACAAATCTCAATCAGTGCCGGACTTATTCGTTTTATGATCCCAAGTAACTCCAGACCAAGATGTCGTAATACGCCTTTTTGTCGTTTCGGTGATCTGCCGCGTTTATTCTTTGGCTTAGCCCGGAGGAAAACAGGAGACATAACTTTCCATCGTCGTCCAGATTTCAGTCGAATGGTTATTTCACGATATTCGAGAAAACGACAGGCACATTGAGCGCCCCATTGTTTCAATATCTTCAGAAATACAATGTCTGACAAAAGCGAGTTGAGCTTGGCGATAATTTCAAGCTCCGCCATTTCCTGATGTTTTTCATACACATTTTGCTCGTACTCTGCAAAATCCTCTATACCCAAAACTGAAGTTATTACACTATCTACGGTCACGATCTGATCCTCCCGAGGTTGTGACCTGCACTGAACTATTCTCTTTTACGCAAGTAGCAACTTACGGAAATCACGTCGTAAGGGGTAAACTAAAATGTCTTTGATCGGAACCTTGAGTTTACTATTACGATCCTGACGGCTTCGCCCTTTTGTCCTGCCAATTTTGAGCCAATTCGCGGCTTTGTAGCAAGTCCCGATATAGAGTGTTGTATCGATGAATGTCTCTACCAAGGCTATCTCAGTTCCATAGCGCCATTTCCAGTCTCGAGGCAAACGGCGCAAACATGCTCCGAGAACATGACTGGCGAGATGCGGGACCTTAACCCAGTCCAGAATCAAAAAACGTGTGTTGTTGCAAATTAAACCAAGATTTCGCTCGCGAACATCCGCCACCCAGCCTATCCACCGGTCTCGGACCTCAATTTTCCAGGCTGCGGCTCCAAAAAGCAAACATCCAAGAAAACGCCCGTTTCGCCCAAGGATCAAATATTTCATATTCTGACCAACGGGTCGTCCATAGCTGAGATAGTGATATTCCTTAACGAGGTAGTTGAAAGCTTTCTCGTATTCAGCGCAATCCCTGGCATTTACAATCTTTACAGGCTTGATATCCGACAACAAACAGGATATCGGGTTTTTGTCAACCTTTACGGACTCAATTGTTGGAAGTCGGCCAGGTCCCGGACACTGGCGCGGGGGAAGCCTTATCAGGGCGCGAAATTCAAGTTTACGAAGAAGCTCGCGGCAGGCCATGTCTTTAATCTGACCGTCGGGACGCTGCCAATTCCAAAGCATACACAGTTCGCGGGATAAACGAGATCGGTTCCATA
>JAYEMY010000261.1:0-2241 GCA_034718455.1 Thermodesulfobacteriota bacterium | reverse complement strand
GATCTTGAACCGCAACAAGACCGCATATGCTTGCCTCAACGGGCTGCATCATTGATTTAAGGATGTATTTCCCGTCTTCCCACCCAAGAAGCATAAGCCAGTCCCCTGCCAGCGTGCTTTCTTCCCCAGGCACTCCGGGGAACAACAGTTCCGGCAGACCATTTCCATCCACGTCAGCAGAAATAAACCATTTTGGGAAACCACCTTCCGGTAACTGCGGGGAAACCCGATTTGAAGACGACCAAAGCAATCGCTCCATTTTATAGACACAAAGTTTGCCGCTATAGTCAATTGTACAGAGTTCCGGATTGCCATTTCCATTCAGGTCTGACCAGCTTGATCTGATTACAGAAAAATTCTTTGGGCTTACTATGCGGTGCCTGTACTTAAGGCCCCCATGACCGGGTTCCATAAGATAGACCTTTGCCCCAAACATAACATCAGCATCGAAACTCTGCCCCAGGAGTGACTCCTTTAAACCATCTCCGTCTCTATCTACAAAGCCAAGCCACAAATTGATATCATCCTCTATCAGGCTTAATGTAAAATCCTGGTAACTTAACAACATTGAGCGCATTCCTGCTCCATCCAGCAGGGCATTTAACACTATCCATCCATGAGTTTTTACTGCGGAAAAACCAACCAGACGTCCAGGCCCGCAAAACCGTAAAGAGGCAAGTTCTCCCGGATTTCCATAATGGCCGACATATAGACCTGATGGCAAAAGATAGACTATCTCAAGCTCATTGTCTCCATTGAGGTCAAGGATATCAACCTGGATCGCGCTTTCCGGAAGACGTCCTACAAGTCGCGCTTTGCCCAAATCAAAGGACTTGAGGTGTGTCTTGAATTTTCGGTCTCCGGTGTCATACTGGTGTTCCACATAATCTACTTCTTCAAAGGTGTCCGTACTGTACTTCTGTCTTTCAGCACCTTTTGTTCCAGCAACAGGATACTCATGTAAAAGAGCCGAATCAGGGCCATAGACTTTCAATCCATCCTGCTCTAAAGCAAAAAGCAAAACAATGCCCAATGTCTTCATTGACTGAGGATCCAGCACGTCGGAAGGGACATCAGAGGGATCCAGCCAAACAAGATCCGGAAAGGCATGCTCTAAATCCTGGCGCAACTCGTTGGCAAATCTAAAATCTGATCCGGTCACAAAGGCCGCTGCCATGTCACTGTACCGCGTTGCCGGCTGTCCGACACTCATGGGTCCCCGGGCAGTTACTACTTCACATATAGACTTGCTATCTTCATGTTGAGTTACTCGAATGGTGGCCAGCGGTTTCTTAATATAACCAATTATCTCACGGTTATCAGGGTCGAGAACCGGGTCCCCTTTACTATATACCTCAAAAAGATCCCCTGCATTGACACCATGGACCTCCCCCTTGTCCAGTATCAAGGAGTATTCGGAAACTTCAGAAACTGTAGCGGATAGCGGAGCGAAGTCTTTCAGCAGTTGATCGTAGGAACATATAGGAGATGACCTTGAATAACATGGGACAGCCTGCAAAAGGACAGAACAAATTAAAAGCCCGACGATTATTGCAAACTGAAGGGTTTCACCAATATAATTTGACACGGCAGAATCCCGAAAAACCAAAAACTCTCCAATAAAAAAAGCCCCCACCGTTAAGTAAGGGCTTATCAGTCAGTCTAGCTCGCCTTACGGCGCAAGGATTAAAAACCTAAACACAACCAGTCGGCTTCGGAAGGCCGGCCATCTTACAGGCTCCCTTACCAGGGCCGGACGGGAACAGTTCATAGACTTTCTTTAAGGGAAAACCTGTTGCCTTCGATAGGATACGTACCATGGGTGCAATACCGTTCTTCTTGAAGTAGTCCTGGAGCACATTTACAAGCTTCCAGTGTTCTTCAGTTACTTCCTCAATACCCTCTGTCGATTTCACATAGTCAACCCACGTACGGTTCCAATCTTCGATTCCACCCAGGAGAAAACCGTCCTCATCAATTTCGAATGTCTCTCCTCCAAATTCCAGTTCTGCCATATCGTCCTCCTTAAAGAATTAGTTTGCATGATTACAAGCAGCAAGACATCTCCATGCTTAAAATTTAAGTGAATGCATACTATAACATAATTTTTTTGTCAAGAAAACCAGACTCCTCCGCCAAAAAAATTTTACAGGATATTTTTCCCTGATTAAAGATAGTTACACTCCAAAATATGCTTGGGTATCTCCCGGATATAAATAAATCCTAAGAAACAGCCTGAAG
>JAYEMY010000260.1:0-2243 GCA_034718455.1 Thermodesulfobacteriota bacterium | reverse complement strand
CGCCCGGTTTACACTGAAGAGCAGCTTGAAACCCTGGGACAGCATTGCTCCGTTCGGGAAAGGGGGGCCATGGAAGCAGAACGAGAGATGTTTGACAGGCTCAAGGTCCGCTTCATGGCAGACAAGATCGGTGAAGAATTTGAAGGCATAATATCCGGCGTGATCTCTTTTGGTTTTTTTGTTGAACTTAAGGACATGTTCATATCCGGAGCTGTTCGCCTGGTAGACATAGTGGATGATTATTATGTGCTCGATCAGGACAAACAGCGCCTTGTCGGGCGAAGGACCCACAGGATCTTTCATCTGGGACAAATGGTGAAGGTCAGGGTTAAGTCTGTCAATGTCTCCAGGATGCACATCAACTTTGAAATTGTAAATGAAAAATCTGCAAAATAAGGATGCGGCACCCAATCACCCAATCACCAAATCCAAAATGAATTTCCCACCTGAAATACGAAAGCGCGTAGAACAACTCCGGGAAGAGATTAACCACTATAATTACCTCTATTATGTCCTTGACCAGCCCATAATCAGCGACGCCGATTATGACGCCCTGATGCGTGAGCTCAAGGAAATCGAAGGCAAATATCCCGAGACAGTAACTCATGATTCGCCTACACAGCGAATCGGTGCGCCACCTTCAGAAAAATTTGCCGGTGTACCCCACAGTGTCCCTATGCTGAGTCTGGATGATGCCTTCAGCCAGGAAGAGGTGCTGGAATTTGACCAACGGGGGAAGAGATTCCTCCGGATCGATGAAGAGCTTGAATACACGGTTGAACCTAAGATGGATGGCCTTGCCGTAGAGCTGGTTTACGAAAACGGCAGGTTTGTCCTTGGATCAACCCGCGGAGACGGCTACACAGGAGAAGATGTAACTACGAACCTGAGGACCATTCGATCCATACCTCTAAAACTCATCGACAGGTATCTTACCCCACCCGGCCGCCTTGAGGTGCGTGGCGAGGTCTTTATCAATAAAAACGCCTTTGAACGTCTTAATAAGAGACGTATAGAAGCAGGTGATCCTCCTTTTGCCAATCCCAGGAATGCCGCGGCTGGTTCCCTTCGCCAACTGGATCCGAATATTACCGCCGGCCGTCCCCTGAATATTTTTTGTTACGGGATCGGAGTAGTGGAAGGCTACAGTTTTGAGACACAAAGAGAAGCGCTTTCGTCTCTCAGGAAATGGGGGCTAAGGGTCAACCCCATGGCGGAAAAGCTAAAAGGCATCCATGGAGCAATACAATATCACCAGCGCATAAACAGAAAAAGGGAAGAGCTTGATTATGAAATCGACGGGATAGTCGTCAAGGTCAATGACATTGAACTCCAGAAACGTCTTGGGGCAAAGGCCAAAAGTCCACGCTGGGCCTTGGCTTATAAATTTGAGGCGGCTCAGGCCATAACCAGAATTATTGAAATTCAACTCAGCGTGGGACGTACTGGTGCTGTCACCCCAGTGGCCCTTATGGAACCTGTAAAGGTGGGCGGAGTGGTGGTAAGTCGTGCAACTCTCCACAACGAAGACGAGATCCGCCGCAAGGATGTCAGGATAGGCGACTGGATTATTGTCCGGAGGGCAGGAGACGTCATTCCTGAAGTGGTCAGACCGCTGTTGGAGAGAAGGACAGGAGAGGAACAGGTATTTGTAATGCCGCAGACCTGCCCGGTCTGCGGTTCCAGGCTGGGCCGCAAACCAGGAGAGGCTGCTTGGCGGTGCCCGAATCCCGGATGTTTTCCCAGGCTTGTGAAGCAACTCACCCACTTTGCAGCCAACGGGGCCATGGACATAGACGGACTTGGTCCAAAGGTAGCTGAACAACTTATCAGCGCGGGACTGGTCCGGAGTATTGCAGACCTTCACTCCATCAAGCTGAGTGATCTCCTGTCGCTTGATCGTTTTGCTGAAAAATCCGCAATAAATCTCCTCTCTGCCATAGAATCGAGCAAAAAAACAACCCTTGCTCGGTTTTTCTATTCCCTGGGCATCAGACACGTTGGAGATGTAATCGCGCAGCTCCTTGCAGACCATTTTGGATCAATAAAAGCGCTTATGGATGCCGATGAGGAAGAACTCGAGGACGTAGAAGGAATAGGGCCGGAAGTAGCCTCCAGCATCCGGTCATGGTTTGGTGATAATCATAACCTCGAACTCGTGAGGCGTATGCTTGATGCCGGGACCGGTTTTACCGATCGTCATGAGACAATGGCCTTACCTCTGAGAGACAAGACCTTTGTTT
>JAYEMY010000259.1:0-2249 GCA_034718455.1 Thermodesulfobacteriota bacterium | reverse complement strand
GCCTTTTCAAGATATTCGGTAAGCGCAAAATTGACCCCGTTAGGGCCCTGGCTCAAATCCTCTGCCGGCAGGACAGCAATCTTCTCAGCTCCTGCTGCAGATGACAGGAAAAATCCTAAGATTAGAGCAATGAAGGCGTGTCTGAAAAAAATGGTCTTACTCCCTTTAGTCTGTTTACCGGGTAGGCAGAGTTTCGAGAATGTCTTCGATTGTGCCCAATCCAACCTGGAACATGTCACGTGGCGCCAAGCCGAACAGCCGTCCCCACAGGCAATAGCCAGTCCCATGGCCGCTGGCTTGCCAGAGGACGATTGCCGAATCGCAATCGATGAGCTGCAAAGTCAGAGACAACTCAGGAAAAGAAAAATTGCTTTTTCGTCCTACCCCGGAATAATCCACTGCGCCTTGCAGAATGGCCTGGACGTCCAGCCTTTGCCCAAGCCTTCTTGTCATGGATATATCCAAAGGGGCCCCGGACTTGATGACTTCCTCCTGGAGTGTGCTATCCACAATGCCCTTGCCTACAACATCGAACAGCCCCATGGCAAGACACTGCGTGATAGTGAAATCCCGCACCCTTGCAGCGGCATACTCGTCGTCGCTGAAATTTTCAAAAGGCAGCACTGCTACCCGCTGCACATAACCTAGTTCTGTGTCCTCGCGAATAAATGACTCTGAGTTTGTTTTAACCCCACAGCCGCTCAATATATCGACAGTCAGCAAAAAAAAAGCAATAAGGAAATATTTTCTCATCCCCGGCATCCCCCCCGTTCTTGTTTCAGGACTTTTTGCGGTATCATCATAATTTGAGTATCCTACTTACATCAAAATCGCGCTATAAGCTGCCCACTGATACTCCATGGCTCATCCTTTTCTGCGATCTGGTAGTTGCTATTGACGTTAATAGAGAAAATTTGGTTGACCATCCAACTCCAGAAAAAGCTGTATTTCTGTGTAGTTGAAGTGCTATCTGCATAAGAATAACCTATATTTAACTGGGTTTTGTGCGTAGGAATAAGGCTTAGAACCATATTAAAGTTTGTAGTATCATCACCCTCCTTTTCCCATGTCCGGCTGCCACTACCCCTTAATGAGAATATGTCCGAAGGCCGCCAGACCAGGGTCAATTTTCCACCCTTGGACTCTGAATCCGTTTCCGCCTTGTTCTTATTATATTCCCCTGTCAAATCCGCAGTAAGCTTGGGGCTCAAGCGGGCCGTCAGAGTACATTGTGCCCCGTAAATTTGGCTGTTTTCCCCGTCCACATTGTCAGTGGTGCCGTAAAGGAGATCCAGGCTGGAGTTCAGATCAGGAAATAAAACGGCTGTGGTATAGAGGGTATAATTATGAGTAGTGGATTGCCTGTCATCGTCCTCGTAGTTTTCGTTGCGGGTAGCGCCTATACTCAGGTCCAGAGTGGAAAGCGGCGCAGAAGCTATCATGAAAGAATAGGAACGGCTTACCGTGTCTGGCTGATCCTCATAATCCTGCCTGTTTTCACTTACGCTCAGGCTGGGGGCGAAGTATCGACTGGGCGTCCATGAAAGAATTCCTGCCTGGTTTCGCCGGTCCTTATCCGAACCCGGATCCATCTTCCCTGTTTCGAGTGAGAGGCTATAATTCATGTTCAGGTCAGTGGTCAAGCGAAACCCAAGATGGACGTCAGTGAGAAAATTTTCATATGTACTTTCTTCTTTTTTTGATTCGGTGCGACACATTACATCCATCTCACTGATGGAGACATCCTCTTCCGGGATCTGAACGGTCACCAGCTTGATATAATTCTTCTTTACTTTGGGAATATCAAACTCAAAACGTAAAAGAGAGGAGTTGTAAGAATGATGGATGTCCGTGGCATTCAGGTCCCAATCTGATCCATTGTCACTGAAGTAAAGGTCCCAGTGAAAATCATGGGCTGTTTTGATCGAGTTATCAACTGTATATAGATAGATTAGGTCCACCTCCTGATAATTTACTCTCACCCCAATATTTTCCTTCTCATCAGGTTGTATTTCCAGGGCGCTTGTTTTGAAGTCGTAGTTAATAAGGGCGGGGGTTTCCTGCAAAGTACCATGTGAAGGGTCGAGGGGTGCGCCGGAAAGGCCTTGGAAAGCATGGACCCGGCGGGGGGTCCCGACCGGCCCGCTGAACTCCTGCTTGATATTGGAATACTGTCCTGACCAACCAAAACTAAAACGGTTGTTCCAAAACGAATTATTGATCTCCAGCCGCGCAAAATGGTTGTCCGT
>JAYEMY010000258.1:0-2282 GCA_034718455.1 Thermodesulfobacteriota bacterium | reverse complement strand
AGTGATTTGGTGATTGGGTGATTGGGGCCTGTGAGTATCTGTTTGCATCTGCGATTTTATCCTGGATTTAGTGACTTGTTTGCCTGCCCTGTGAAATGCAAAGCCTATTTCTCCGGGGTGGCTAGAAACTTGCTGAGTTGCTGATTCCGGAATTATGCCTGTTATTTCCGTTTTATCAAGGAAGTTACAAATAGCTGAGATATCTCCTTCATATATCTTTTTCAGCCAGAAAGAAAGATAAGCGAGCAGTTCATCAAGCAGAGAATCTCGAGATACCCGGCAACCTGTAGCGCTTGATATGGAACATACCTTTTCCTTAAAATCTTCAGGAAAGGCATCTTGCGGAGTACTAATGTTTATGCCTATTCCGATTATCCAGGCAGAATTTTCAGATCCGTTTGCCAGCTCGCAAAGCATACCGGCTATCTTTCCATTCCCGACATACAGATCGTTGGGCCATTTTATCCTGATGGATGGCAGCTTTGAACAGCGAGACTTGGTAAGAAGGGATTGTATGGCGGTTGAGGATGCAATAGCACAGGTTAGAGGAAACCATGCCTCCAGAATTCCGGGCCTTGGGACGGCAATAGATAGATACAGGCCTGTCCCTGGAGGAGAAATCCAGCTCCGGCCTTTTCTGCCCCTGCCTCTAGTCTGGGAATCTGCAACAAAACAGTGCCACAGAACCCCTCTTTTTTGAAAATCCTCTTTGGCAAGGTCATTGGTAGAACCCGTCTCTGATATCCAGGTAATTTTCTGGATATCAGGCACTTTTTGGGCCTTCCTCCTCCAGGACAACATCATCTCTCCCCGCAGTCTCATTCAAAAAAACATTTATATGTTCATTGGCTGAAGTTTGGAGAGAAAGCCCTACAAAATCAGGCTTGATCGGAAGCTCCCGTCTCCCCCTGTCCACGAGGACAGCGAGCTGTATCTTCTTTGGTCTGCCCAAGTCAGTCAAGGCGTCCATGGCGGCCCTGATGGTACGTCCTGTGTAAAGGACGTCGTCCACCAGTATTATATTTTTGTTGTCAACAGAGAATGAAATATCAGTCTTCCTGACTATAGGATGCTGGCTCAGGGTACTCCAGTCGTCTCGATAGAGAGTAATGTCCAGAATCCCAATTGAGACCATAGTCCCCTCTATTGCAGCGATTCGCTGCTGCAGACGTTCGGATAACGGCACTCCGCCTGTTCTGATGCCAATGAGGGCAAGATTTTCTATTCCCTTATTCTGTTCTAAGATTTCATGGGCCATTCTTGTAAGGGCCCGGTCCATCTCCTTTGAGTTGAGCACAATTTTCCTGGTGTTGTCCACTATTTCCTCCAAATTGGCCAAATGGCTTATTCGGCATCCTTCATAGGCAGCCAAAAGTAGTTTACACTTTTTATCCCTTCTTTTTTCGCCTTTTACGTGGTCTTCGACCCATACGTCTATTAAGGAAGTCTTTTATGACGGCAAAATAGAGATCCCCTGCCTTTTCCGCAATATCCTCCCTGCATTCGCAGGGGACGATCTGGAGCTGGGTTGCTTTTGAGCGACTCTCAACCACCAGCCACTCAATCTGGTTTAGAGATATGACTTTGTCGTGGTGGCTGTGCAGAAAGAGTACTGCTTTGCTGTAATGGCTCATCTTAGAGCGGTTTAAAAATGGATCCTCTCCGGAAAGCCCTAATTCGTTTATTTGAATCCCCTTGCTTGAAAGAAAACCTTCTGTCAAGTCAAAAGCGCTTTCCATAATAAGGGCCAGGGAGTCATCGCTGTGGCGGCAGGCAAGATCCAGCGCAACAGCAGATCCAAGGGAACGGCCCATGAATATCACCGGGCCGGTCCTTTGTTCTGTGTCATACCAGTTTTTTACAGCCTGATAGAAGGCATCAGCATCCTGAGGCAAGGCGCTGATGGATGGTTTTCCACCACTCCTCCAGCATCCGCGATAGTCCATTGTTATCAGGGTAATGCCAAAATACCCCAATCCGGTTGCCAGGTCAATGATACCTGCTTCACTGTCATACTCTGCAGGGAAAAACAGAATGTGAGGTTCCTCCGGTATTCCACGAAAGACCCTGCAATGGATCTCAACGCCGTCCGGGGATTTTGCTGTCAGTGCCTCTGCCGCTACCTCACCTGCTGGGCGAGATTCTTTTGCTGTGCTATACGAATCCTTTATGTTCTTAAACAAGGAATCGATTATCTCAGGACGGTCCAGTTGACTCAGATAATTAATTTTTGCCACTTCTGTTTTTCCTCAAAGGTTTGAATTTGTCGCCGAATGAATCCT
>JAYEMY010000257.1:0-9527 GCA_034718455.1 Thermodesulfobacteriota bacterium | reverse complement strand
CCAATATATTAAAGGCGCGATCAGGACCCAGGTAACGGCCAAGGTCTGTCTCCACAAGGAGGATCGCCACTTTTATTTCCTTGGGTACACCGTATTCACCTTCTATCCGGATTAGTAATTCTTTATGCGTATCCAAAAAAGCACCGGCCCTTGAGATACGTTCAGGCCTGAGGAACTTACTGTAATCAAGTTTGCTCTCCTTGTGAGAAAGCTTGCGGGGCATGATTCTGGGATTAAATTGAACTTCGCGTCTGGTAAATATACTGCGAATTGTCGCCTCGTCCTCTCCATCCTTTATTAAATGCTCTATAAGAGGTTCCCATACAGAGGCATTTACAGCCTTGGAGGCAGGACACGAAACAGGGCATATAAAAGCAAAAAGGACGAAAATAATAAGGAGAGCTGGAGGAGACCTAACCCAGCCAGCCATCCGGAGGTTCCATGATTTTTCGTGTTTCAATCTGCAGGGTTTTGGGGGCTGAATTATTTTCAAGAAGTTGTCCCCATTCGCCCTGTTCTTCAATGTAGTCATCCAGCGCCTTGCCTGAGAGTCTGGACTTGGGCTTGAATTTCATGTTGAAAGGATTTTTGAATACGCCGTTTTCCTTGATTCGATAGTCAAGATGCGGTCCGGTGGACAAACCACTTGACCCTACATAACCTATTATTTGCTTTTGCTCGACCCGGTTTCCCTTTTTTATGCCTTTGGCAAACCTGGAAAGGTGCCCGTAATAAGTCTTGTAACCTCCAGGGTGTTTTAAGATAACGGTTCTGCCAAAACCTTTTTGCCAACCCGCAAAACTGACCCTGCCATCTGCCGCAGCCATTATGCGTGTACCTATGGGGGCGGCGAGATCCACGCCAAGGTGAGGGCGATAGACCTTGAGAATCGGGTGCAGACGTCTCTTGGTAAATTTGGATGTCACCCTGTAGAAAGGAAGAGGGGATCTTAAAAAAGAAGTCCCGACCTCCCTGCCGGTGGAATCGTAGTATTTCCCCTTGGTTTGACCTTCGGGTTTGAAATAATAGGCATCAAAGCCTTTACAATGGTTTATATACTGTGCTGCTACTATTCTGCCATAACCCACAAAACAATCGTCCTTGAAATATTCCTCAACGATTACGTCAAACCGGTCGCCGTGCCTGGTTTCAGTATTAAAATCCAACCTGGATGCAAATATATCTGCAAAGGCCATGGTGAGCCTGCTGTTAGCCTCAATCTTTGAGAAGGCGGAAAACAGAGAACTATCTATTATCCCTGATAGTTTTGTCAAACGGCATTCCAGCAAAACCGAGTCTCTGAAGGCATGGAACTCTTTTTTGCTGTTCTCATTGGGCTCTAATGCATAGATTTCAAGCGGACCTTTTTCATAAGTACACCGAATGAGCCCTCCGCAATCGTCCAGTGAGACACGGAAAGAATCTCCCGGCCTGCATTTTCTGAAATCAACGACATGTGAAAGTCCTTCAATGACTTGAGATTCCAGGGCCCTATCCAGATTGTTTCTTTCCAGTGCATGGGAAAAAGTCTCGCCGGACCTGATAGTACCCTTGACTATGACAGCCGATTCAATTTTCGCTGTGTAGTCTGCAAAGGTCTCAATATCTTTGTTTACGACCGGATCAGCCTGGTTTGATGTAAGAGTATCCTGAACTGGCAAGGTTTCCCGTGATCTGTAGTCGTTTACCTGGAAACCGACTAACAGGATACATAAAAACACAGAAAAAAGGATAAGGTTACGAAAAAAATTATTGTTCACAAATAACCGTTTATGGGTTCAAAGGTTCAAAGGTTCAAAGTTAATCAAGATTTGTGGTCGGTCTTTATCACGTATTTGGCTGAAATACAACAGTATTAATTATTTCTGAAACAGGTCTCCAAGGCCTCCGAGTACTGATCCTTCTCCCCTGGTGCTGACTCCACCAGTGTTTTGTGGTGCAGATTCATGGATTTTGCCGGCAAGTCGGGAAAAGGGTAGGGATTGCAGCCACACATGACCCGGTCCGGTAAGGTTGGCGAAAAAGAAACCTTCGCCACCGAAAATGGCTGATTTGACATTTCCTACATACTCTATGTCATATGATACAGTACGAGTAAGGGCCACCAGGCAGCCAGTATCAACTCTCAAGATCTCTCCAGGGCCAAGCTGTTTTTCCACAATTGTTCCCCCTGCATGGACAAAGGAAAGGCCGTCACCCTCCAGCTTCTGCATAATGAATCCCTCTCCGCCAAAGAGGGCAGCCCCGATCTTCTTCTGAAATGCAAGGCCGATTGATACACCCTTGGCAGCGCAAAGAAAAGCATCTTTCTGGCAGATTATCTGGTTGTCGTAGTCCTTTAGGTCCAGGGGAATGATCTTTCCGGGATATGGTGCCCCAAAGGCAACTTTTGCCTTTCCGTGGCCTTGTTGGGTAAAGACCGTGCAAAAAAGACTCTCACCTGTGATCAGCCGTTTCCCGGCACCTATCAGCTTGTCAAAAAAACCTCCGGTCTGCGAGGAAGTACTGCCGTCGCCAAAGATCGTCTCCATGACTATTCCATCCGTCATATACATCATTGCCCCGGCTTCAGCCACAGCGCTTTCACCTGGATCCAGCTCAATTTCCACAAACTGCATTTCATGTCCGAAGATCTGATAGTCTATTTCATGGGCCGTCATACCATGGGTCATGCCGGGAGTGGGCGGCAGATGTCCCATGCCGGGTTGTTGAGTACTCATGTTCAGCTCCGGTATTTGGGAAATAGACGTCCAGTCCGCCATTCCTTCCTTCCAGACCAGTGTGTCCGTGCCAATACGGCCTGAGGCAAGATATGTGCTTATCTCTTCGGCCGAATACGGCCCCTGAGTCTGACCGTTTACTGCTATGTGCCATGTGCTCATAGGATATCCTCCCCTTTGGGATTGATGATTGTTGATTTATCGTAAGCGTTTACAGAAATTTTATCCAGGCCTTCCTATTCCTTGGGCCATCGAATTCACAAAAGAATATCTTCTGCCATGTCCCGAGACACAACTGCCTGTCTTCGAAAATCACCTGTATCCCTGATCCCACGAGTGATGACTTAATGTGGGCAGGCGAGTTTCCTTCCAGGTGATGATAGTCATGCTCCCATGGTACTATCTCATTCAGCACAGAAATTATGTCCCGTCGGACCGTCGGATCCGCGCCTTCATTAATGGTCAGACCTGCTGTGGTATGGGGCACATAGATAAAGGCAAGACCATCACTCACATCTGCTGAAGCTATGGTCTGCTGTATCTGTCCGGTAATGTCAATTAGTTCGGTTCTTGCCTTGCTTTTTATCGAAATGGATTCCATGGTTCATGCCTCCCGTTTTTTTAAACCGCTCCAGTTGTGCCCGATAGTAGTCTGTTTTTGAAGGATCTTTTTTCAGAGCTTCTTCCTCTGTTGCTATAGCCTTTTCCACATATCCATTAATAAAGAAGCACTCAGCAAGAGTGTCCAATATGTAGCCTGCGGGCTTCAGATTGGCGGCCATTGAGGCGAACATCAGAGCCTCTTTCGGTTTTTGAAACTCAGGGTCGTCTGCAGTAGCATAAATCCATGCAATGTTGTTCAAGATGTCAGGATTTCCAGGTGCCAGATCAAGGGCCTGCTTATAAGCCTTTACAGCATTGGCGTATTCTTTTTTTTGAGCAAAGATCTGACCCATAATAACATACAATTCCGGTCGTTGTTCTCCATTTCTTGTGAGTTGTTCAATGTATAGCTGGGTTAAGTTGTTATCGGCCGAGTCTTTCCATGACTGTATGGGCATGAGGCTTGGTATAATTATAAGCAAACTTGCAATGCCAATGAATAGCCCTTTGTTAAGAAACAGCTTTTTTTCATATTCGTCCCTCACAATCGGGCGCCGGGCAACTTCCTCCAGAAAATTCACCCTCTCTGCAATACTGAAGTGATGCCAGTTGGGCTGGTTGCGGATATCTCCTGCCAGGATGGCGACCTTTTCCAGGGCGTTAATAAGATTCCAAGGGTGCCCTTGTGATTCAAACACGGAAAGATCTGCTTGACGTTCAAAATTCCGCATGAAATAGCCCAAAAGAAAGCGAAAATACAGGACAAGCAATATTCCCATTGGAAGTATTGCCAGAAAAGCAATAAGGGCGCCGGGCCAGTGTTGGACATGGGTCAGTATCTCAAGAAAAAGACGGCGGGATATCAGCCATGTCTCTATGGGATCAAAGAGACGATATACAATAATGGCGAAAGTTCCTATAAAAAAAATATACCAGAGCAAGTGCCTGTGGCGTAGATGAGCCACTTCATGAGAAAGGACTGCTTCAATTTCCTGTGGAAGAAGGTGTTTCACAAGGCAAGGGGTGAAGAGTATGTAACGAAATCCGGGGACAAGTCCCAGGACGGCGGCCGTACAGGATCCGCCTCCACTCATGGGCCATATGAGGATTTCTTTGCAGCTTACATTAGTGCGTTTGAGAAAATCTTCGATCAGGTTCCTTAGCGGTCCCTTGGGGAAAGGCACGCATCCCCAAAGCATGCGCACCATTGGCGGCATGAAGACCAATATTAATATTAGGCAGAAGACAGAAGATGCCAATTCTCCAAATGGCTTCTTGAGCAGCTCCTGAAATTCATTAGAGGGGATTGCTCCCAAGAGGTCCCCTAATACGGCCAGTATCAGATAGAGGACCAGGAAAGGGAGTATAAGTCGTACCCTGAATTCCAAATTTTCACGTAAAGGAGATTCGGAAAGACCTTTTCTGTAAAGCACCCACCAGTATGAAGTCAGGAGGAGAATGAAATATAAGATATACAGGCTGATTCCTGCGATTTCAATTAATGTAGGAAAGAGAAAGACACCTGGCAAGAATACTAGATAGGTCTTTATGTTCAGCAGGTAAAAGTCAATTATCAAGGGGATCAGAGAGGCCCATTGAAGCCCATCAAGGACCGGGGAGGGTGCCTTGCCGGCATATGACCGATTTAGGAACCAGACCACCAGGGCTGTCCAGCCCAAGGTCTTTACCACCCACAGAAAGAGTACGGCTCCATGGGATAAAGTCGGTTCCGGACCGGACGGCGCCCCGGCTACCAGAGCCATGGCTATCATTAAGGAAATGATTTGACTATAAGGCATATCAACTACAAAATAGCATACTCTGGGTTATAGGAGAAAAAAACAGCTTATTCGTTATTGTTGGTTCGGAAAAGGCCGATGATAACATTAGTAGCTTAGGCACTATTCCGGTTTATCCTGGTCAGGAGGTTATTCAATGGATAGGACAATAGACTGGGCTGAAATTTTTGAAAAGCTGAAGACTGAAAACATTATCTCATACGTGTCAAGCTTTGATCTAATAGACTTGGCCGGCAATCCATATGTGATAGTACCAGGCATTCTTGTGCTGTGTTTACTCATCTTTTTTAAGTTTGTCAGGACCTTGGCGCTACTGGTGGGCACTGTCGCAATATGCCTGGCAATAAACTATTCCTTTCCAGAACAGAATCAGGAGCTGAATCTCGGGGATATTGGTGTTTTGGGAGCGGTATGTTTTTCAGTTGCCGCTTGCTGGATATATGTTTTTTTTATAAGAAGTGATTGATGGAATATATTGTGCAATTCAAAAAGCAGTTAAAGGTCCTCTGATAATTGGTTTATAGCAGTCCGACAACCGGATATGTCGGTCCTGTCGGGGACCGGTTGATATCCATATATGAACGTCTCTTATCGGCCTTTGGGCCGCAGGATTGGTGGCCCGGCGACTCTCCCTTTGAGGTGTGCACAGGTGCAATTCTTACCCAGAATACGAATTGGAAAAACGTAAGAAGGGCTATTTCAAACCTGAAAAATAAGGACCTTTTAAGGCCCAGGGCCATTTATGAACTGTCAAGGGAGTCGCTGGCCCTGATTATCCGGCCGGCTGGCTATTACAACGTAAAGGCCGGGAGGCTCCAAAATTTCGTGGCCTTTCTGATGGATGAATTTCGTGGCAATCTGGACACTATGTTTTCAATGGGTCTTGAGATATTAAGGCCAATGCTTCTTGAGATTAAGGGTATAGGCCCGGAAACCGCGGACAGTATCCTGCTTTATGCAGGAGAACTTCCCAGTTTTGTAGTGGATGTCTATACGATAAGGGCACTTATGAGGCACGATCTAATAGACGGAAATGCCGATTATGAAGTGGTTCGCTCTTTGTTCATGGACCACATTCCTGCCGATGTAGAACTCTATAACGAATATCATGCACTGTGGGTTATGCTTGGTAAAAGTTTTTGCAAAAAAACAAGACCAAGGTGTGAGGAATGTCCATTAAATGGAAAATTCTGAAACACAATCACGAAAACACGAAAGATTGAAAGCACGAGATTAAACAACATTCAGATTTTCGTGATCATTTTTTATCTTTAAATCTGTCAGAAAAGGAGGGTTTTATAAAAGGTCCGGATGAATTAGTTTGTAATGAGTCATGTCTTACAGGTACGAAAGAATTTTATACTGGCTTGAGGCCCGGAAGCCTGTAGCCTCTGTCAGGGTACACGTCCTTTTGGCAACCCTTATGTGGACAATCGTGGGACTTTTTCTGTTTGTGCGGGGTGCCGGTAACATGATGAGCTTACCAGGGGCTGTGAATCCCGGGTGGCTTATAGTTGCCGCCCTCATTGGAGTGTTGAAAGGACGGTTGATTTTTGACAGAACCGCAGAACGTGTAATTTCCCGGATACTAAGCAGGGAAGAGGACAGGTGCCTTGGAGGATTTCTCTCTCTTAAAAGCTGGGGGATGATACTGTTTATGGTTTTTCTGGGGATGTCTTTGAGGGTCAGCCACTTGCCCGGAGTCCTGGTGTGGGGAGTTTATGTGGCTGTTGGCACGGGTCTATTTTTTTCCAGTCGTTTGTTTTGGAAGGAATGGATCAGCCAAGGACGCCCGACCTAATATTTCTTTGCGACAAACAATAATCCCTTGACCTGATCTCCTGACTCCTTCCTGATATCTGCTTTGGCTGCCTTTAATATATGTAACCCATGACGGCTCAGGACATCTTGAATATATGCCTGCGAGTGGGCATAGCGACCGCTGGGAAAGAGCCGGTGTCCCATGCTGTCATCCAGTCTTTCTACTGAAAAGGCAATGATTCCGCTATAATTGAGAAAAGAAGATGCGGAACTGATTACAGGGTCCAGATTTCCGAAATATACAAAGACGTCGGAACTGTATATCAGATCAAATTTTTGGGGAAATTCCCAGTCTTGAAGTATGTCAACGGCCTCAAGCCGGTCGTAGGTTTTTTTCTTTGCGGCTTTTTCGAGCATCTTTAACGATACGTCGGCTCCTATCAGTTTTTTTGCAAACGGTCGATAGAATTGAGAGCCCAGGCCGGTTCCACAGCCAAGATCCAAAACCGTCATTTCTTCAGTCAGATATGGGAGCACAAGGTCAAAAAGCAGTTTTGGGGTCTTGTATCCAAGATTTTCAACCAGGGTTTTTTCAAAAGTCCCTGCGCACTCATCAAAAACCCTGCGCACGTATTCCGCCGGGGCGGCATCAGGAGTTTCCAGTGTACCCAGGCTTTGGAGCATGAACCTTGCCGACTTATCATCCGGTTTGGTTTTAAGGACTTTTTTGTAATGATCCTCAGCCTCCTTGAACACCCCGAGCTTTTGCAAAGAAATTCCAAGGTTGAAATGGGCGGATGCATAATCCGACCGTATCTCAATGGCCCTTTCGTACGACTTCGCAGCGTCTTGGATCATATTAAACTCGTCCTGTGCCACGCCGAGATTGTTCCATGCCTCTGCCATGCCGGGAGCAAACTCCACTGCTTTGCGAAAACAGGACAGGGCTTCATCCAGGTCCCCGGTATCCCTGTATGCAGTACCCAGATTGTTCCATGCCTGACCAAAATCAGGCTGTTTTTCCAGCATGTCCCTGTAAATACTTATAGCCCCCTTGAGATCGTTCTTTGACTGCTTTAGCCTTGCCAGATTATAGTACGCAGGGGAATAGGGAGGTCTAAGTTCTGTTGCCTTCTCAAAGACCCTCTGTGCCTTATCCAATTGAGCCTGGTCCATGAATACTGTTCCAAGCGCATTCAGTACTGCTCCCCAATCAGGCTTTTTTTTCAATATTTCCAGATAGCCTTTTTCTGCTTCAGCAAGTCGACCTTCCCTGTGGGCCGAAGAAGCCTTTTTAAGAAGATGTTCCTGAGTGTATTTTTTGCGTTTCGATGGGATAGAATATTTCAGTGCGGCCTTTTTTTGTTTTTTACCAGTACCCATAGGATGGATCAATCGGTATCGTATAGGAAATTGGGAGAGCTGTGTTCGTTATTAAATGAAAAAAGTGGAGAGAGCCGTATCCGCATTGGATGCTTTCTTAACAAACCAACGTTTTTATATATGCCTCATCAATTCTTTGCCCAACATAGGAAATTGTGGATTCGTCATATTCATAAATATCAAAGCAGTAGCCGTCTTTTCCAAGGAGACCTTGAGGAATCAGATTTCCCGTTTCATCCGGATCTGTGATCATATCCCCGTAAAAACATACTGAAAGCCACCGGTCTTCAGGGTCATCATCTATGATATCAACCATAACAAAAAGCTTATTCTCACCAGATTTGTCTAAGCTCGCCCTGAACGAATAACTTACACCTGGGCGCGACTTAAAGGTCAGGATCGCATTCTTCTTTTTCAGGAGATTGTCTCTTAGCTTGAAAAAGGCATATTTATTATTGTGTTGGTCAGTTGTCCAGCTTTCAAGCAAGTTGTATAGTTCTGTTTTCTCTTTTTCGTTTACAAACATTTCTCCATCCTTTTTGACTAAAATCGGGAGATTCCCTGGTTGTCCTTATATTGTAAATGTGCCATAAAGATAGAATAAAGTGTATATTCATACGGCGCAACACTTAACTGACAGAAAATTGCATTTATTGAAACCAGAAAAAGACGGCACTAATGCGTGAATGGAAATTTTCCAGGGCTGTTTGCGGTTTGCAACGAACGAGCGGTTAGTTTAATGATTATAGGATGTTTTGCTATTACAAACTTTTACCCGTTGGGTGTTATTTCTAGTCAATTACCACCCCTAAAAAGGGTGGCTTGGATGGTGATCCTAAAAGGATCTTTGTATGAATACTGTTTACCGCAAAGACGCAAAGAACGCCAAGTTTACTTCCTTTTTGTTTTCCTTTGAAAGAAAGGAAAACAAAAGCTACAAGTCTTATGGCAACTATACAATTCTATTCGTCGGTATATATGTGCGTTGAATGATTATGCTATGGTTTTTGCGTAAGCATATTCTTTTCTGCCTTCTCAGCAGAAAAAATATACTTTTTCTTTGCGAGCTTTGCGTCTTGAGCGAAGCGGGCGGTGAAAAAATACTCCCACTTACCCGCATAGCAAAGCTTGGACCATCAGCATAGCTGAAGATTTAAGAGATTAATTAACGTAATGTCTTGATTTTTCAAAGCTAAACGCTAATGGCTAACAGCTATCGGTGGAGAGCAATATGATAAAGGAACAGATCCTTTCAGCAGGG
>JAYEMY010000256.1:0-2318 GCA_034718455.1 Thermodesulfobacteriota bacterium | reverse complement strand
GAATTAACAACGTTCCCTAGGAAGACTGTCAGTGATTCAGTTATGACTCAACAGATGGTTCGGGCTTCCAGGGCTTTCTGTAATGTCATTTGATCTGCATACTTGAGATCCATGCCCATAGGTATGCCACAGGCGATCCGCGCAACTTGTACGCCGCACTTTTTCAGGCTTTCAGCCAGAAATGCTGACGTGGCCTCTCCGGCAACAGTGCTGCTCGTTGCAAGTATTACCTCTTTTATATCTTCCTTTTCTATACGTTCGAGGAGTTGTCCAATTTTAAGCTGATCCGGTCCGATCCCTTCCATTGGTGCAAGGACCCCGTGCAGCACATGGTAGCGCCCCCTAAAGGCCCCTGCCTTTTCCAGAGCCAGCAAGTCTCCGGGATCTTCCACTACACAGACCACAGAGGCATCCCTTTTGGGGTCAGCACAAACAGGGCATGGGTCCTGCTCGGAAAAAGTAAAACAAACAGAGCATAATCCTATCTTGTCGTGAAGTTCTGCAATGGACCTCACTAGTTCCTGGGCTTGGGCCTTTGGCCACCTCAATATCTGAAGGGCAAAGCGTGTGGCAGTCTTTTCACCGACTCCGGGCAGTCTTTCCAGGTTCTTAATAAGCCTGCTAAGGGCAGGTGGAAAAGCAGAGGACATCTCTAAAATCAGAACATCCCCGGTAATTTGAGGCCGCCTGTCAGCTTTGACATTTCTCCTTCTACCATTTCTTTAGATCGGACCAGCGCCTCATTTACCGCTGTCACTACAAGATCCTGCAACATTTCCACATCTTCAGGGTCCACAACTTCTTTTTCAATGGTTATTGATACTATTTCCGGCTTTCCATTAGCAACGGCCTTAACCATCCCGCCTCCTACAGAGGCCTCTATTTCCTTTGTGGCCAGCTCACCCTGGAGTTGTCCCATCTTGGCCTGGAGGCGTTGAGCCTGCCTCATCATTTCCTTCATGTTTGGCTGCATTATATAACTCCTTTTAGATCACTTCTCTTCTCTATTGGAAAAGACTCTCACGTCGGAAATCCGCGCATGAAAGACCTTCACCGCCTCCTGGACCATGGATGATTGAATAAGTTCATCCCGCAAACTATAAGTCTTCCCATCCCCTCCGGCGTTACCATTGTTTGTAACACAGGTCTCTTTTATTACGATATCGATCGAGCGGCTGAAAAACTTTTTCGTCAGCTCTCTCAGCCGTTGCTGATGGTCCATTTCGCAGAGCATGTCATGCTGTATACCTGACCGGCACTTGAGTTGGACCCGATCCCCGTTGTTCCCTGTCTCAATCCCCTCGCAACATGCCAGTAGCGACCCAAGAACAGGGTGTTGTTCTTTAACAAAATTTACAAAATCAGTCCATGTCTCCGGACTGCATTTTTGGGGCGTCCGGGTAACAGAATCGGTTTCAGGGATTGCGTTGATCTCTTTCTGAAGTTGTTCAGAAAAATTTTCCTTCCCTATTCGTGCTGAGGATAGAAGCTTATCTACTTTTCCCAGGAGGTCATCTATTCCTAAAACCTCTTTCATACTACACAGCCGGATCACCAGCATTTCAAGGGAGAGCTTGGGAGTGGTGCTCCTGTATATTGTCTCCTGCCCCTTTATTAAGATGTCCAGCACCTGGAAAAGGCTATGGGCGGTATGTTTTGAAATGACTGGAGAAAACTCATCTGCATCTTCCCTGCGCAAGTCCATCAAAGTTACTGCTTTTTCCGGACCAAGGTTTTTCAGCACCACAAGATTCCTGAAAAAAATTACCAAGTCTGTAGTGAATTTTCGGATGTTTCCCCCAAAGCTATAGACATCGTCAATAAGCCTGAGGGCTTTAGCTACATCATTTTCAAGGATAGCAACGGCAAGCTCCTTGAGTACCTGGGTCCCAACAACACCCAGGACCTCACAGACCTCTTTCAATGAAGTCGCGCCATAAGCAGCCACCCGGTCAAGGAGGCTCAGACTGTCCCTTACACTACCCTCGGCCTCTCTTGCCAACAAGAGCATTGCATCCTGCTGGAGGCCTATTCCCTCTGCCCGGACTATCTTGCCCAGGTGGTCCGCTAACTCCGCAGTACCCAGTCTGCGGAATTCATAATGCTGACACCTCGAATGTATGGTGGCTGGAATTTTTTCGGGTTCAGTGGTTGCAAATATAAAGTACACATGGGAAGGGGGCTCCTCCAAGGTCTTTAAAAGGGCGTTAAAGGCTTCCTTGGTCAGCATGTGTACTTCGTCGATAATATAGATCCTGTGCCTGCAACGAGTTGGAAGAAACTGTATATTTTCCCTCAGTTGACGGATCTCATCAATA
>JAYEMY010000255.1:0-9617 GCA_034718455.1 Thermodesulfobacteriota bacterium | reverse complement strand
CGTACTGCAGCAGCAGCACTAAGGCCCTGTTGGAGGAATATGGCAAATTTTATCAGGTCCTCTTTTGCGTGAAGTGATTTGCCTTTTGAAAGCATGTATGTAATCTGCTGCTGCATAAGGAGATCAACCCCACGTCTTAATGGAGAAGTTATAGTGGTATATACATCCAGACCAAGACCGTGATGTATGTCAGGCTCAGTCCCAAGATTACCTCTACTGATGAGTCTTCTTTGCCTGAAATTGGCCAACAGATCTGTTTCGTCTCCGGAGATAATGCGGTCCCTTGGTGGAGGTTGGCTTCGGTAAAGTGCCGGGATAGTATGATTCCTTAAAAACTGGGCTGCTACAAGATTTGCCAGAATCATGCACTCTGCTATAAGAAAACGGCCTGGCCCTGGTTGAGAAAGTCCTACTTTTTCCTCTCCAGTCTCATCAACCTGTATGACAAGTTCGGGGATAGGCAAAGGAAGGGCGCCATCTTCAATTCTTCTGGTCTGGCGGGCGATGCAGAGTTCATAGAGAGTGTGGAACAGATGTCCTTCTGCTATTCTTGCCTCAGCATCCTCATATGTGAGGCGCTCTTTAACATTGATTACGCTGCGGACTATTCGCTGGAAGAGAATATTTCCTTTCGGGTCCAAATACATAAAAAAGGATAGGGCCCTGCGATCCGTTCCCATCTCAAGGCTCCAGGCCTCCTGGGAAAGTATTTCAGGGAGCATTGAGATTTTACGGTCCGGCAAATAAATGGTTGTTCCCCTCCGGATTGAGTCTTTAAATAAAGGGGTGCCGTGCTCTATCTGAAGCCCGATGTCGGTTATGTGGACACCGATTTCCCATTCGTTATTGACTTCTCTGAAGCTCAATGCGTCATCAAGATCCAGGCTTTCCGGTCCATCTATGGTAAAAGTATGAAGTCTGGTAAGGTCCTCCCTGCCTTCTTTTTTTGTATCTACAGGGAATTCAGCCAGAGCTTCCGCCTGTTGGATGACCGCTTTGGAAAACTCTATGTCTATTTCATATCTAAGCAACTCAAGATTTTCTTCTTCATCCCATATTTTTGCCTTGATAAGGGTGTTGAAGGGGGCTGTGGGGCTGCTAAGGCCTGCCTGTCTGAACAGTTCGCGAACCAGAACTGCTTGCTCTGACTCGTCTCCGTTGATACAGAAGTCTTTGATATTTGATATCCAGAACGAAATATACGGGTCATCAAACTCAATAATAGCCTTTTCCTTTTTTAGCGGGTTGTCTGACCACAGGTCCTCAAGCCACTGGCTTCCCCTGATAAGTCGTGCAAAACGTTCTGCTTCTCTGGCACGTTGATCCAAAATTCGCTTGACTGCCTCAGGAGGTTGGACTTTTATCATCCCCTCTCTGAATTTGAAATACGTATGATCGTCTATTACCGCTCGAATAAAGGCGGCCTCATGGTCAGGCTCCACTGTCTGTTCAAAGGCTAGTTCGGCCAGTTTCCCCGGAGGCCAGAGTACCTGTTCGTCTTGAACCAGTTCCCAAAGTTCAGGAATGTTGATTTTTTCTTTCAGTGCCTCTCTGCGGTCATAAATTTCATATAGTTTCTTAATCCGGAGATCTCTTGGTTTAGCAGATAATTGCTGTGTAGATACGTGGATAAAACGGCTGGAAGCGAGGTTGATTTCTCTCCCAAGTTGGGTCAGTAAGTGATATCTGGCTCCCTTCTTAGCAATACACTGAGCACAGATAAAACGCTGACCTTCCAGGAATTCAACTACTTGGCTAGTTGATATTTTCATTTAGCATAACCGTTCACACTTTTTGGCAAAAATTGGATAATTACTGTTCAGCCGAGAGTCAGGGAAGGAGATTCTTGAGTTCGTCAGCGGCCCGGTTAAGGCCATAATCCGCTAATTGGGTGGCGGTAAGCCAGCGTAAGCCTGTTTTCCTGTACAGCCCGGCTTTCATGAGATTTTCCATTAATGCCTGTTGTGTCTCATCAAACGTATTACGCCAAAGTGTTGCTCCGTCTGAAACCCGGATTATTTGAAGGGTAAAGCCTACAGAGGCAGGCCTTTTGACCGAATACTCTCCGCCTATGCGATTTTCGAACCGGAAGAGCTTGCTGTACAATACTGCATCCACCTTGAGTTCCTCGCCAAAAGACTGGATCAACCGGAGTTTGGAAGCCTTTATATCTGTGGCTAACAGGGAATTCAAAAAACCTATGCACCGGCCTTCAGACACAATCAAGAACCTTGGATCATCCTGAAAAGCTTGAAATAAAAGACGGGTTAATCCATCGCTTGCCTCCGGCGTTATTCTGCGGACATCAGATAAAGGGTTGCTCAAGAGGCAGGTTGGCCGTTCCCGACTAGGCTGGGCAGATGCCCGGTCCATTGGAAAAACCGCAATCCGGTCTAGCACTGGAAGCATAGGCTGTTTTGTTTCACCCCCTTTTTGAAAAAAGCCATTGCACCCCTGCAAAAACAAAAGAGGGGCAATCAGGCAGAATGACAGCAAAAAAATGAGAATGGCTGGAGATGTTCTACAATTTGTACTTTTCATGTCTGTTACCCCTCCTGTTTCTAAAAATTATAGCATTCCCTTACTGGAAAGAGGTCCTTTTAATCTGGGATCAAACTGTGTTGCCTGATCAATAGCCCTGCCTAATGCCTTGAAGACCGCTTCTGCAATATGATGGCTGTTTTTTCCATAAGGTACCTGAACGTGGAGAGTCATGCCGCTATTTACTACCATGGCTCGCAGGAATTCCTCAACCAGCTCCGTATCAAAATTCCCTGTTTTGGACGTAAGAAAATTTACCCTGTAAACCAGATAAGGCCTATTGCAGATGTCGAGGTTTACACAAGCCAGAGTCTCCTCCATAGGTACGGAAGCATTTCCAAAACGCTTTATTCCGCTCAAGTCCCCGATCGCTTGGGCCAAGACCTTTCCCATGCATATCCCTATATCCTCTACCGTATGATGTGCATCAACCTCCAGGTCTCCTGTGGCATTGAGATCCAGATCAAAGAAGCCATGCACAGTCCAGAGTGTCAACATATGGTCTAAAAAGGCCACCCCGGTGTTTATGGATGCTTTCCCTTGGCCATCTATATTAAGACTCAAGTTTATGTCGGTTTCTTTTGTAGTTCTGCTGATCTTTGCGTCTCTTGACATAGTAGTCACCTACTCAAGTCAGTATTTAAGTTTGTTAAGTCTTCGGCCGATAAAAATTGTGATAATTAATATTTCGTGAGGACATGGACAATACTGTGGCAAGGCCAAAAAAACCACCATTTTTCAATATAGAAAGTATTATAGAGCCGCTCCAAGAGGAATTCAGTATCCGCTTTTTTGCCTTTAGTGAGATTCCTTACGCAGTGGTCTGGGCCGAACGCGGCAATATAGCTATACATGAGAACTATCACTCCCGCAGACGCCAGTCATATCATGTTATATCCAGTGAAAAAGATAAACTCCTTCGCTTATGCCGAAAAATCGGTATCCCTTCAAGTTATATTACAGCCTCAGAGCTTTATAGATTCTGGCATATGACTTGGTTTCCCAAATAGGCACTTATAACTTTAGCTCACTATAGCCCCTTTGGAGGCACTGCTTACTTGCCTTGCATACCGTGCCAGGTATCCCTGAGTGATGCGAGGCTCCATCGGCTTCCAATTGCTTCGCCTTTGATCCAGTTCCTGTTCACTGACCTGAAGACTCAGTTTCCTGGCAGGGATATCGATTTCTATAATGTCACCCTCCTCGATCAGACCTATTGTGCCTCCGTCAGCAGCCTCCGGTGATATGTGGCCGATAGCCGCGCCTTTGGTGCCCCCACTGAATCTGCCGTCGGTTATAAGGGCGACGTCTTTATCCAGTCCCATTCCAACTACAGCGGCCGTGGGGGAGAGCATCTCCGGCATACCCGGTCCACCTCTTGGCCCTTCGTAGCGGATAACTATTACATCTCCGGCCTTGATTTTATTGTTCAGGATAGCGTCGTATGCCTCATCCTCTGAGTTAAAAATCCTGGCTGGACCCTTGTGCCTCAGCATCTCCGGAGCTACTCCAGACTGTTTAACTACAGCACCCTCAGTAGCAAGGTTTCCATAAAGTATGGCAATGCCGCCTTCTTTGTGATACGGGTCAGTAACAGGGTGAATTACATCTATATTGTTTATTGCTGCCTGCTCAATATTTTTTCCAACCGTGGAGCCTGTAACTGTTTTTATGTTCATATCAATGACTTCCAGTTTATCCAGCTCTCTGATTATGGCCTGGATTCCTCCAGCCAGATCAAGTTCCTGAAGACTGTGCGGGCCCGCGGGGATCATGCTGCAGAGATGGGGTGTCTTGGCGCTGATTTCATTAAAGATTTCCAAGGGGAGGTCCACATCCGCCTCGTTAGCGATTGCAGGTACATGAAGCACTGTATTGGTTGAACACCCCAGTGCCATATCTACAGCAATAGCATTTTTAAAGGCAGACAGCGTGGCCACATCCCGTGGTTTTAAATCCATTTCTACTAAGCGGACCGCCTGGGCGCCTGCGACCTTTGAGAGGCGAATCCTTGCAGCCGATATTGCGGGAATAGTACCGCTTCCCGGAAGAGCCAGCCCCAATGCCTCAGCGAGACAGTTCATTGAGTTTGCTGTGAACATCCCGGAACATGAACCACATGTGGGACAGGACTCATTCTCAATTTCGTAGAGTTCCGCCTCGCTCATTTTTCCTGCTTTCACCTGACCTATTCCCTCAAATACGGAAATCAGGTTGACCTTTTGTCCCCTCCAGTCTCCGGTCAGCATAGGACCACCAGTTATGGCTATAGCAGGAATATTGAGCCTGAGCATCGCCATCAGCATCCCCGGAGTTATTTTGTCGCAGTTCGGTATAAGTGCAAGGCCGTCAAAGGGATGGGCCTGTGCCATAAGCTCGACTGAGTCAGCTATCAGTTCTCTGCTGGCCAGAGAGTATCGCATCCCTAAATGATTCATGGCAATGCCGTCGCAGACACCAATCCCTCCAAATTCCATAGGAGTTCCTCCTGCCATCCGGATACCCGCCTTGACCGCATCTGTGATCTGACGTAGATGTATGTGCCCCGGGATAATTTCGTTAAAGGAGTTGGCTACGCCTATTATGGGCCTTTGGAGTTCCTCATCAGTATAGCCTATAGCCTTAAATAGCGCCCTGTGGGGTGCCCTCTCCAAACCTTTTTTCATTCTGTCACTGCGCATGATATCTTCCTTTCATTTTATGAGTACTGAATGATTATAATCCCTTAATCCTTAAATTTCTTAATTTCTAATTCCTCAATCCCTCAATTTTCCTATTAAAGCAGAATGCCAAAAGAGGAAAGGGAAATCAAGGTAAAATGTGTCTATATATGGTTTAATAAATAGATTATTCTTGCATCTTGTTGTTCAGTTCAAATTCTGGTACAAGAAAACATTATGATTATTCCATTATATTTTTGCAAAGCTATATTCTTCATACCTTTTTATTTCCCAAAGACATAAATGGAAGAATCTGACAGTTTCAAGCCCGAGCAAAATTCTGCATCTGATCTAGAGATCAGTCTTGGCTATCAGTTCGCCCGTCCTGAACTTCTGGAGCAGGCCCTTACTCATCGTTCATATGCTGTAGAGCATGGGATAGGTGCCCTAGACAATGAACGTTTAGAATTCCTTGGTGATGCTGTCCTGGAGCTTGTAGTCAGCCATCTTCTCTTTATCCGCCATGGGGAGAGGTGCAGAGAAGGTGAGCTAACTCGTATGAGATCGTTTCTTGTGAACGAGAGTCAGCTTGCCATACAGGCCCGAAGACTCGGGTTAGGGAAACATCTACGACTGGGAAAAGGTGAAGACAAAAGCGGAGGACGCGAGAAGCCTTCTATCTTATCTGATGTCTTTGAAGCAGCAGTAGGGGCTATCTATCTCGACAGTAAAATAGAAGAGGTGTTTTTTTTTATTGAAAGGTGTTTTGGTGATTTGCTTGATCAGGCAGTGAACATAGGACTAGGTCAGGATTACAAAAGCAAACTTCAGGAATTGACTCAAGGCCGGTTTCATAGTGTGCCTGTGTATAAGATCGAAAAAGTTAGTGGACCTGATCATCAGCGGATATTTCAGGTAATAATTAACTTTAACGGTCAGGTCTTACAAAGAGGTAGTGGGCGGAGTAAAAAGGAAGCTGAACAGGATGCTGCCCGAAAGGCGCTGGATATTTTAGATACTTGAGATTTTAGATGGATACAGACTCACAAGACTCACACCAATCTAGGAAACATACAGGCTTTCGTTCAGGTTATGTTGCAATAGTCGGGACACCAAATGTAGGAAAATCAACCCTCCTTAATCAACTTCTCGGTGAAAAAGTAGCAATTACCACTCCCAAGCCCCAGACAACTCGACGTCAGGTAAAAGGCATACTTACCGGAGATAAATTCCAGATTGTGTTTGTGGATACACCCGGGATTCACGAATCCAAGAGGCCTCTTAATAAGATATTGGTACGTTGGGCCACTAAGGCACTTGCAGATGTGGATGCGGTAGTGTTTATGGTTGACGTAACTCGAAGACGTAGAGGCCAAGAATTTGCCATTTTGGACCTTTTAAGAAAAGTAGGGCAGCCTGTAGTGTTAGTCCTCAATAAGATCGACAGAGTGGCAAAAGAGACCTTGCTGCCCATGATTGATGAGCTGAAGGATGTATATCCCTTTGAAGCAATTGTGCCCATATCCGCCAAGTACGAAAGTGGTGCTTATTATGTGCTTGACGAGATATTAAGGTTGCTTTCAGAAGGGCCTCAATTTTTCGACGGGGCGGTTATTACTGACCAGTCCAGAGATGATCTTGTATCTGAATTTATTCGGGAGAAAATTTTCTTGCTTGCAGAACAGGAGATCCCTTATTCAACAGCAGTGAATGTTGAAGAAATTGAGGATGATCAGGAACAGCAGATCACAAGGATCTCAGCTACTATTTTTGTGGAAAAGCCGTCTCAGAAAGGAATCATTATCGGCAAGAATGGTTATTTTATTAAAAAAATCGGGATTCTTGCCAGAGGGGAACTTGAATCGCTTTGGAGTAAAAAGGTGTATATTGATCTTCGGGTCAAGATCCTTAAGGATTGGTCCAGAGATGAGCGTGCACTTCGTCGCTTGGGCCTTACTACTTGAATAGCAACTGCGTCATACTTTTCCAGAGTGACTTTTTTGTCACTCTTTTACTTACCTGCCCGGACTTTTTTGTCACATCTGATTAATGGTTGATCACTTACCATCTCAAAACTAACTGAAATTACAGTTAAAAATTTTGTTGTCATGCTAGGCATTATTCTTGCTTCTTGTGGTGATACTCGAAACATGAAATTTGAAATTAGGAAAAATACAAGGATGTAGATGCGTTACCTAATGTCGAATTTCCAGTTTCGACATCGGCATTCAATTCGACAATACATGCTTTTTCGAAAAAAATGTAAATGGGTTTATTTACTGTCCCATTTTATTAAGGAAAAATACTAGTGACTAATTTTCAACATACACTGAAAAAACCTGTAAAGGCATTTGGTATAGGACTACATTCCGGGGAAAAGATCTCTTTAAAAATAAACCCCTCTCAGGCCAACACCGGAATTTATTTTGTTCGTAATGACTTAAGCCCTGAGCAGGTTATTCCGGCCCGGCCAGAGTATGTAGTGGATACCAGATTTGCAACCACCATAGGTACTGAAAGAGGGTCTGTTTCAACCATTGAGCATTTAATGGCAGCTCTGTCAGGAGCAGGTGTGAATAATGCCTTGATTGAGGTTGATGGGCCTGAAGTCCCGGCAATGGATGGGAGCGCAGCCCCATTTCTCACCCTTTTGCAAAAGGCAGGTCTGAAGGTTCAGAATGAGCCCATACGATATATTAAGATTCTGGAACCAATAATGGTGGCAAGTGGCGATAAGCTTCTGAGTATTGAGCCTTGCAAGAATTTTATTGTGTCTTTTGAAATAGAGTTTGAACATCCCCTTATTGCCAAACAGCGTTTTATTGACAAGATCACGCCACAAACATTCGCGTGCAAAATCAGCAAGGCGAGGACCTTTGGTTTCCTCAGTGAAGTGGAGTCGCTGAAAAAAAATGGTTTTGCCTTGGGTGGGTCCCTTGAAAATGCTGTAGTTATAGGTGACACATCAATACACAATAGTGGCGGTCTGCGGTTTTCTGATGAATTTGTCCGCCATAAAGTTTTGGATTTGATCGGAGATCTTTGTCTTTTAGGCGCGCCTATTTTAGGAAAAGTAAAAGCTGTAAAGAGTGGTCATGCCCTGCATCACGTGTTGACCCAGGAATTGTTAAATCACTCCTATGCCTGGGAGTATGTGGAAAACGATACAACTTGGGAAATACCATCCTGGGTTGGTCACAAAGATAATGTGATTTCCGCAGCTATACCGGCATGACAACTTAGTTCATAATTAGTGCCTGAACGAAAAGTCGATAGAGCATCCAATGCCTATGAGCTTGAAATAAATTTTGTCAATGGCAGGTTTGGAGATCCCGAAGCCCACTGCCACTGGTTTGTTGGTGAGCTGTTTGATTCCGTTAAGGCCCTGAGACAGTTCAGTGGGGAGTTCGGTCCTTGCCCCGGTAATACCAACATAGTACAGGAAGCCATGGGTGGCCCTGGCAATCTTCCTGACTCGATCTGCCGGGGTGTTCGGGGCCACAAGCAGGATGTTGGCAAGCCCCTGGGATTTTGCGGCTGCAATCCAGTCTTTGGCCTCCTCCAGAGGCAGATCAGTTAACTTGGCCAAAACAACCCTTGACCACGCCACAAAAAATGGCTATACTTCGGATATACATAAGGAGGTGGTCACATGCTTGCAAAAATTCAAAAATGGGGGAACAGCCAAGGGCTTCGTCTTGCCAAGCATCTGCTCGCAGATGCGCATATCGATGTAGACGATGAGGTGGATATTGCGGTAAAAGACGGCAATATTATCATCTCACCAGCAAAAAAGAAACGCGGGCGGCACAATCTTAAGGATCTTGTGGCGCGTATTCCTGAAAACTACCAAACCAGAGAAGTTGACTGGGGTGAGCCGGTCGGTAAAGAGGCCTGGTAAATGGCTGCTTATATCCCTAAGCAAGGAGATATCATCGCGATCACTTTCGATCCACAATCCGGTCATGAACAAAAAAGACGCCGTCCTGCTTTTGTTGTTAGCAAGGACCTGTTCAACCGCAGCACAGGCTTGGCTATTGTATGTCCAGTCACAAACACAGAGCAGGGTTTTCCCTTTCATGTGCCTATTCCAAAAGACAGTAAGCTGACAGGCTTTATTATGGTTGAGCAAGTTAAATCGGTCGACTTCCGTTCTCGTCGCGCTAAACGAATCGAACACGGTAATGATGAGCTGCTGTCAGATGTACTTTCCATATTAGATGCCTGCATCTATTAACAGGCCAACAATGGCATTAAGGGCGACTGCAAAAAGCCGCGGCGGCGCTGACTTTGTCCGCGATTATGCAAGATTTAATTTATGGGGGATGGTTCCCTACCATGTGATGTCTAAAAGAGTTGTTTGTGGCTCATGATGACGGAATGTTTGCCCTATGTAGGGGCGAATCTATGTATTCG
>JAYEMY010000254.1:0-2357 GCA_034718455.1 Thermodesulfobacteriota bacterium | reverse complement strand
TGACACCGAAACAGGTATTGGACATGGCCAATGAGAAGGGTATCAAGGTAGTGGACCTTCGCTTCCTTGACTTCCTTGGATTGTGGCAGCACTTCACAGTGCCTTTAAGCGAGCTGGATGAGACCAGTTTTGAAGACGGCTTTGGCTTTGACGGCTCAAGCATTCGCGGATGGCAGCCGATTCATGCCAGTGACATGCTCGTTGTTCCGGATTCCACCACGGCCCAGATTGATCCATTTTTTGCAGAACCAACACTGGTTTTGATCGGAGACATCCTAGACCCTATCACCAGAGAGCCATATTCCAGGGACCCCAGAAATATAGCAAAGAAGGCCGAAGCCTATCTCAAAGGCACAGGCATTGGTGATACCGCGTACTTCGGTCCTGAGGCTGAATTCTTCATCTTTGACGACGTGCGCTATGACAATGCCGGCCACGGCTGCTTCTACGAGGTGGACTCAGTAGAGGGTACATGGAACACGGGCAGGGACGAGTGTCCCAATTTGGGATACAAGCCCCGACACAAAGAGGGTTACTTCCCTGTTCCGCCTACGGACAAATTCCAGGACCTGAGGACCGAGATGCTGCTTACGCTGGAGCAGGTCGGCATTGAAGTCGAGTGCCAGCACCATGAGGTAGCTACTGCAGGACAGGCGGAAATCGATATGCGTTTCAAGCCTCTTGTTCAGATGGGTGACCAACTCATGTGGTTCAAGTATGTACTCAAGAACGTTGCCTACCGCCACGGCCGCACTGTCACCTTCATGCCCAAGCCGATCTTTGGTGATAACGGCACTGGCATGCATATACATATCAGCATATGGAAGGACGGCCGGCCCACCTTTGCAGGTAACAAGTATGCCGGGTTTTCTGAGAATGGTATGTATGCCATGGGCGGCATCCTCAAGCACTGCCGTGCCCTGTGTGCCTTCACCAATCCCTCAACCAATTCTTACAAACGCCTTGTGCCCGGCTTTGAGGCCCCTGTAAACCTGGCCTACTCAAGCCGCAACAGGAGCGCCGCGGTCCGTATCCCCATGTATTCCGATTCCCCCAAGGCCAAGAGGATCGAGTTCAGGACCCCGGATCCGTCCTGCAACGGGTACCTGGCCTTCTCTGCCATGCTGATGGCTGTACTTGACGGCATTGAAAACAGAATCGATCCTGGTGAACCCATGGACAAGAACATCTATGATTTACCCCCTGAGGAACTGGCCATCATCCCCTCAGCCCCTGGTTCTCTGGATGAGGCCCTGGCAGCACTCAGGGAAGACCAGGAATTCCTGTTAAGGGGCGGTGTCTTTACACAGGATGTTATTGACATGTGGATCGACTACAAGACAGAAAACGAGGTCAACACGGTCAAACTGCGTCCTCATCCGTATGAGTTCTTTTTGTACTTTGATATTTAATCCACAGATTTCGCAGATTACACGGATTACTCCAATCATAAAAATAAAATACATTTTGCTACCCCGTGGCTTGCCACGGGGTATTTCATTTGCTGAACAAGAGCAATATAAACACGACAATCATAGCCCTGTTGACTTCAAACAGAAGACTTGCATCTATGCCGGGAAATATTCAACTTAAAAAAGGGATTGCAAATCTTCCCAAAACAAGTGTTGTGGTTGTCAGCCAAATGGCTATCGTGGACAAGCTCAGGTTGCTGGAAAAAATCGGAACCCTCAACAAGGAAAAGACTGAAGAGGTCATTAAAGGTTGCCGTGAGGTTATCAGTTTGAAAATATTTTCGTAGCTTTCCGTTCTCCAGCTACCAAGATTAAGCGGTTATTCACATTTTCAGTTTGATGGCGGAAATCCGGGAGAAATGTCGAAGATTGCAACTGACCAAATAATCAGGTCTTGAATGAAACTGATGCTGTGCTTAAGATGGTTTACGATGCTTTCTCGTATCACCCCTCACATCTCTTCCCTCAAAGGGGAGAGGGGTGAAAAAGGATATGTTCAATGTTGAATGTAGCTTCATCTGCCTTATTACGATTTGTCGCCATCTTGTTACTCATCCAGATATCTGCTTGCAGCTCGCAGACTGATGAGCAAACTCAGGGAGGACTAGTCCGTGTGGTCGCTATCGGTTCCCAGTGGTATGGGCACGTGCCTGTATGGGTCGGAATTGAACGCGGCATTTTCATAAAATACGGGTTTCAGGTGGAGTGGCGGTTCATCGGTAAAAGTATGGATCGTCTCAATGCCATTTCTTCTGGAAAGGCGCAGTTTGCCAGTTTAGGCGAGATCGCCATGCTGAGCGCGATGGCGCATGGTAATCGGCGTTTCTATTGGGTAGGCAATCAGGATATCGCCCCAGGCTTTGAAGGGTTAGTGGCCCGCCCGGG
>JAYEMY010000253.1:0-2360 GCA_034718455.1 Thermodesulfobacteriota bacterium | reverse complement strand
ACTCTACCGTCATTTTGGACTGCATATGCATCTCTTGACAAAGTAATAAAACTCAGAGCCAGAAAAGCCTATCGCTTGTGGGCAAAAAATCCCTTTCATCCATCTCTGCATTTCAAATGTATCAACCATGAGGAAAATATTTGGTCGGCAAGAATAACACGTGGCTATCGTGCCATCGGCATTTTTGATGGTGATACAGTCACGTGGTTTTGGATCGGCAACCACGATCATTACGAACGCTTTTTTTCATAGCACAATTGTATCAATTGATACAGGATTATGGGACTCCTTTGGCAGAAGTAGCCCGACAGCTCGGAGTCTCTATGTCTGCTATCTCCAAGGCAATTACAAGGAGAACGAAAGAGTAGGTCAAGCTATTCCATTATGTCCCCTAAATTCCGTCCCTGAGGGAAAATCTGTTTACTGAAATGTATAGGTATAAACTTACCCTGAGTATATGAATACTCCTTATAACGTGCCATGAGTCAATCCCTTACTAATATTGTTAACCGCAATAAGCACATAGCCCGAAAAAATCATCAATATTTTGGGGTAATTGAGACTGTTTCTACAGATTCAACGTTTGCCACCAGCGGATCGGGGAACTCTGGCCAGGCGGCTGTGACCTGAGCCAAGAAGTTCCGCCAGGAGTTACCCGATACGCTGAATGGCCTTGTTGGCCGCTATTCTTTCTCTTCTTTTTTCAGGAATTGTTCCGGGTCAAGCTCAGGATGAACATCACGGAAGTGTGCTCGAAGATTTTTCTTCCGTCTCCCACATACTGGGCAGGATTGCTTCTTCCGGTTCTTGATCGCATGGTCTCTCTTCTTCCTCTTTAGGAGTTTGGGAAGTTTGTTGCTTCGGACTGATGATGGCTTACTTCCACAGGCGGTATCTGAATCAAGGTCGTTGATTCTATGCGTTATTCTGCCTCCTGCGCTAACTGCTATTCGTCCATAGTCGGCATTTGAATCAGGGTCGTTGACTCCCACGGTGCCGTGACGACAAACCCTGTTTTCTCTCCCGACTCGATCCCAGTTCAGTTTTGCCATTGTTTTCATCCAACGTTTTAAGTATCTTTTTTCAAATTAACAGACAACCTGATACGCTAAGACCATTCCAGCATAAAAAGGAATAAGGCCCGGCAACTGTTAATGGTCAAAGTTCGGAGAGATCCACAGAAGGTTCCTTAGCCGAGCCTGTTTTGTTATTTATCGGCAAGTTTTAACGACTGTCTTAAAAAAATCCTGGCTTGACCTTCAGGTTTCCTTTAGAAGCGCACTAAACAAAGCTGTGAAAGAGCGTTCTTGCTACACCGGAATCCTTGATATTGCATTATTGGGCTGGAAAGCCATTCAAGCTTTCTGAATGATGAATCGATAAAAATTGTAGATCTAAAAATACTTCTTAACATTTATACCGTTAGCCGGTGGCCGGCCTAGTCACCGGCTAACACCTCCTTTACCCCCCTACCACTCACTTTTCAGGCATACGTCTATATATTCCACCATGCCCGTCTCATCCGTTCAATTGCCTCAGAATCGATTTTCTCAGAGAAGAAAAAAGGCAGCTACGGCACTGGTAAGGTGGTATGTGCTTGTTTGTGTCTTAACTGCGAATGCATGCCGGCTGTGCCCAACTGCATGCCAGGCATTATCTTATCTACTGTATTGATCTCTTTGCGAAGGAAGGGTGGTGTTTGTTTGTTACAATATAATTATTGAGAACCTTAGGTACTAAGGTAATGGTGTTAAGCCAATAAAGTCCTATTCTTTTTCAAATCCCTGGCTCGTGAAGTTCAGCGTCCGGCTGTCATGACCAGGCATTTTGCCACCCCCGAAAATGAAAATTCGCCAGCCGCTCGCAGTGCTCGATCGACACCCACAGACGAACACAGACTCGCTCCATCTGTCATGTTGTCATGGATTTGATGATTTACTGGCCACAGACCCACACAGACAGAAAATATCATCCGCATGAATTACGCAGGTCCGGGTTACCCTGGATGAACGCCCGGGTGGGTGTCGTTGAAGAATTGTGCTATTTCCTCGTTTGTCATTTATGAGCTTCCCTCTGCTCTCACGTAACCGCCATCCTCAGCATCTTTTCAATGTACGTGCCTTTGTCTTCCTGCTGGAAGAGAACGTGTCTCTCCTCGAACTGCTCTTTAGTCATACCACCATCCCACCATCCGACCTCGGGGATTCGCGTGTTGGAAATGATGAAGGAGTTGAGCGTGACCATTGAATCCTGTGACCGAAGATCGTCTTCTATCGATTTAATAGTCTTGTAGAATGTGATCTTAGGGTCATCAGTGCCTTTCAGGTTGCGCAGGCCTTTGGGGTCGATGAAGTTGATGT
>JAYEMY010000252.1:0-2367 GCA_034718455.1 Thermodesulfobacteriota bacterium | reverse complement strand
CCGGAGCTGTTGCGTGAAGCCCTGGCCAGCATTGCCGCCCAGACATATTCGCCGATAGAGGCGGTTATCGTGAACGATGGAGGAGTGGACGTTGCAAAAATCATAGATAATTTTCTTTCAGATATTGACCATATCCAATATATTCATCAATCAGAGAGCGGCGGCCGTGCATATGCCGCCAATGTGGGGCTGCAGAGCGCCGGGGGAGAATGGATTGGTTTTCTCGATGACGACGATCTGTATGAACCTGACGCATTACGAATGCTTATTTCTTCAGGCACAAAAGCCGGAGCGAGCGTAGTTTACGGCCAGGTCATTAGAGAGAACTATCGACAGGATGGTTCGCGTGATCCGGAAATGCCGGACTATCTTTATGCCCGTTCTTTTGACCGGGACCTCCTATACTGGCAGAATTACATCCCAATCAATGCGCTTATTTTCAAGAAACAGATCTTGCCCGAGATCAGGGCATTTGACAACAACCTTTCTATGACAGAGGATTGGGATTTCTTTCTGAATTTGGCCAAAAATCATGATTTCCTATATGTGCCTGTCCTTGTAGCCCATTATCGTTGCTTTGGTGCTTCAACAGTTACAGGAGGACGTTTTGCCGGAGAGGAAATCCGCCAAAACGAGGATACAATTCACAAAAAATGGTGGCACAAGATTGACCCTTGCTCTATTCACGAATTCAGACAGTACATAGCGCAAGAGACTGACAGGAAATGGGAAGCCTACATACGAGAAACAGAGGTCCTGATAACGGATCAAAAAACAGAGCTGGCAAGCAACCGAAAGGAGATGGCAAACCTTAGTAAACTGATAAAAGAAGTTGCAATGGAAAAGAAGCATCTGCTTAGGCAGACAGAGTTACTTAAATCCAGTTTTTCTTGGCGAATAACCGAGCCCCTTCGCTTAGTTAGACGTTTTCAGTTGCAACTCAAAAAAAATTTAAAACAAGTTATCAATGGGACCGACAGCCGTTAATCCACCGATTTCGCAGATTACTCTAATTATTTAACATACCATGCTTAGACGAACTTTAAAAAAGGCCTTGGCAGTAGCCACAATAAAAAGATACATCGGCCATGCGGAATTAATGGCCGTGCCAAGGGATCCCGACTTGAGGCGGTGGGTACGCAGCGAGTGGGTTGAGTACGAAACATGGCTTTATCGTCACGCTCTTTTCTCGCAAATTAAGTGGATGAATTGCCGGCAGGAGGCCTGTTGTTGGGACGACAAGCCCCTTATAAGCATTCTCACACCGGTCTACAACACCGATCCGGGCCATTTATTTGAATGCATTATGTCCGTTCAATCCCAGGCTTACCCATTCTGGGAGATGTGCCTGGTGGACGACGGGTCTGATAGACTTGAGACCAAAGTCCTTTTAAAGACAATGGTCCGTCAGGATCCCCGGCTTAAATTGTTTACCCTGCCTGACAACCAGGGTATATGCAACGCCACCAACCATGCGCTGTTAAAGTCCAGGGGAGAATATGCAGCGTTTTTGGATCATGACGACCGGCTTACGCCTGATGCCTTGTTTCGCGTTGCAGAGGCCGTTCGCAAGGACCCGAACACAGACATTCTGTACTCGGACAGGGACATGCTTTCTCCCCGAGGTCTGCGATTTATGCATGTGTTTAAGCCTAACTGGTCTCCGGAAACACTTCTTACCTGGAATTATGCCTGCCATCTTACTGTCTATAAGCGTTCTTTAGTCACGGATATAGGGGGATTCCGCTCAGATTATGAAGGACACCAGGATCACGACTTGATACTTCGTGCGGCAGAAATGAACCCGCGCGTGCGCCACATACCTCAAATTCTGTATAGCTGGCGTCAACACGAAGGGTCCCTGTCATTCAAGCCTGACGCAAAGGAATATGTATATGAATCTGCTATCCGCGCTCTTACTGACGCGCTGCAACGACGGGGGCTGGCAGGAACTGTGAGTGAAATCCCTGAATTGTGGCGCGGTAACTTCCGTGTCCGGTTAGAATCTCAAGAACCGGATGATATACTTACTATTTCATTAGAGAACAATGTCGAGCCTAAAGCCTTTTCCAAACACGTGACACATTACATGGATACAGAACACGACAAAAATATAATAATCATTCTGGGCCCGGGTGTCCGGCCGGCAGACGAGGAATCCATAGAAGAACTCGCTTCCTGGTTCCGTATTCCGGAGGTCGGTCTGGTCACCGGCAAGGTTGTGGACCCTGAAGATAATATTCTGCATGCAGGTCTGGTACAACGCCAAGACGGCATTCCGCTCGCTATCTACCAAGGCTTCCCGGAATCCACTCCCGGATACATGGCAACTACAGCCACTGTCCGCAACGTAAGCGCTCCACACCC
>JAYEMY010000251.1:0-2368 GCA_034718455.1 Thermodesulfobacteriota bacterium | reverse complement strand
GCCATCTTATTAGAACTGTTAACAGATACCGGGGTCGGAACGGAGATAGTCCAGTGACAATCCAATCACTCAGCTCATCTGTTGCAAATACATACAGCCGTTTTCCTGTAACTCTGGTGCGGGGAAAAGGCTGCAAAGTCTGGGATGACAAGGGAAAAGAATATCTGGACTTTGCCGCCGGGATTGCTGTCTGCAGCCTGGGGCATTGTTATCCGGCAATCACAGAAGCAATAACCCGCCAAGCCGAAACCCTGGTCCATGTTTCAAATCTGTACTGGACCATGCCCCAGTTGGAAGTGGCACATTTACTCACTGAAAATTCCTGTGCCGACAGGGCATTTTTTTGTAACTCAGGAGCGGAATCCGTAGAGGGGGCCCTTAAACTTGCCCGTCGCCACGGCCACCAAAATCGCGGTCCTGATTGTTATGAGATTATCTGCCTGGAGGGCTCATTCCACGGCCGCACCCTGGCAACAATAGCTGCAACAGGACAACCTATATTCCAGCAGGGCTTTGAGCCCATGCCATCAGGCTTTATTCACGTCCCACCCAACAGCATAACAGCCCTCAAACTGGCTGCCGGTCCGAGGACCGCCGCAGTCCTGATCGAACCCATCCAGGGAGAAGGAGGAGTGCGGCCTGTCAGTGATGAGTTTCTCCTTGCAGCCAGGAAAATCTGTGATCGTCTTGGCGCCCTGCTCATGTTTGATGAGGTCCAGGTAGGGATGGGAAGGACAGGGACCCTCTTTGCCTATGAGCAGACCCCTGTGGTACCTGACGTGATCTGCCTTGCAAAGGCCCTGGGAAACGGGTTCCCCATAGGGGCTATGCTTGCAAAAGAAGAGGTGATGTTCCACCTCCCGCCTGGGAGCCACGCCTCAACCTTTGGTGGAAACCCTGTGGCCTGTGCTGCGGCAAAGGTGGTTATTGAAACCATGACGTCACCCGGTTTTCTGGATAGGGTAAAGGAGACAGGCACATACCTGAAAACAGGTCTTGAATCTCTTGCCGACAAACATTCAGAGAAAATCCTTGAGGTGCGCGGCAGGGGGCTTATCCAGGCCATTGAATTCAGGGAACCTGTGCCAAAATTGGCCAACAAGCTCATGGAAGAAGGTTTCCTAGTGCTGCTGAGTCAGGGCAAGATACTCCGTTTGGTACCGCCCTTGATTGTTACTAAAGAGGAAATTGATGCCATACTAGACGCAATTGAGAACAGCATATGAATAAATCACCAAATCACCAAATCACCAAATCACCAAATCCAAGACATTATCTGACTGTTTTTGATCTGGCCTCTGATGAGATCCTCTTTCTTATCAACCGGGCTTTGAAGCTTAAAAAGCGCCACAAATCCGACCAACCTTACAGACCTGCCATAGGTAAAGTCATAGGGTTACTTTTTGAAAAACCGTCTACAAGGACCCGTGTCTCCTTTGAAACCGCAATGTTACAACTGGGCGGCAACGTAACTTTTTTGTCTTCAAGGGATCTTCAGTTGAAAAGAGGAGAGCCCCTTAAGGACACGGCCAGGGTCCTCTCCCTGTATCTGGACTGTCTCGTGGTCCGCACCTTTGGCCAGGACGTGGTTGATGAACTTGCCAGATGGTCAGACATCCCTGTTATCAACGGACTTACCGATCAGCATCATCCATGTCAGGTCCTCTCTGATATCATGACAGTCATGGAGCACAAAAATGAAGACATGAAAGCCCTTCAAGTCGCCTGGGTAGGGGATGGAAACAATGTGGCCCATTCATGGATACAGGCTGCAAGCAGGCTTGGATTTGCCTTGGCCCTGGCCTGCCCGGAGGGATACGAGCCGAACCAAGAGATTTTGAGCAAGGCCCAAGCTGAGTCTGCAGCACCCATCACACTTACGACTGATCCCATAGAAGCGGTAGAAGGTGCTGACGTCATAAACGCAGACGTGTGGGCCAGTATGGGCCAGGAAAAAGAGGCCTCGAAACGCAGGGAGATATTTGCCCCGTATCAGATCAACGAGGCACTTCTTGCTAAAGCCAAAACAGATGCCATTGTCCTCCACTGCCTCCCAGCCCATCGAGGAGAGGAAATAAGCGAGACCGTACTAGAAGGACCTCATTCAGTAGTATGGGACCAGGCGGAAAACAAGATGCATCTTCACAAGGCCGTGCTGGAATGGGCCATGGAGTTATAACTCGACTTTGGCCATTTTGTGATAGCCTGTTGATGAGGCGCGGCTATTTTTTTAAATTTATCTCGTAGGCAGACACTGTTGCGAAAGTTTGTTATAGACAATCCGAGCAATCCTTGCTAATAGCAGGCTGAAATAGTCTACTATTAGGAGATTGCTCATGATTTGCATACCGCAAGATGTTCTGGTCGT
>JAYEMY010000250.1:0-2369 GCA_034718455.1 Thermodesulfobacteriota bacterium | reverse complement strand
CCCATGCCAAGCCGCTCCAGGTAATGAAGCCAGGAAAGGCCCCGCTTCTGGTATTCCCGCAGTGTACCCCTGAGCCCGGAAGGGGTATCCATAAGTTCAAGACGCTTGTCCCCAAGCCTGGCCATCATTTCCTTCAGACCGCCGTCCAGTGCGACTTCAAGCTCATCCATTTTCCTGTTTCCGGCCGTCATTTGCATCAGGTCCGAAAGGGACATGGACAGGGTATTATCCCCCTGGGACTTCCATAGATCAAGCATGCCGCCCATCTTCTCGCTATCAATCTCCATCCACTGACCCCTGAAGTGCACAAGGTTCGACTTGGCATCCACCAGTGCCTGCCATTCATCGCTGCTGACCGGCTCTTCCCCTATGGAAAACTCGTAGCGATAATTCACCAGGGATGAAATTGTGAAATACCCGCTTGGCACACCGCTGTCACTTGAAGCCGCTGGAGATGAGGCCCTAAGCCGCAGCATGGCCCTTTGACGTCCTTCAGGGGTCCACCAGGATGGGACCATAACCTTGAAGCCCGCATCTTCAAGCACCCAGGCGCTTTCGCGCAAGAATTCCAGGGCCTGGTCCCTGGTGAGGTGAAGGCGGGCGGGATGCTGATTTCTGAGACCGTCCCACACCCCGGCATAAATCCGTCCTGCATGGCCGAACTGCAATAAAAGGGACTGCTCAAAATCATCGCCGAACTGGTGGATAAAAGCCTTTCGCTCTTTTCCTTTCATGCCCCAGTATTCCTCAAGGGGCACCTGCAACGAAGGGTCTTTCCTTGAGGCCGCCAGCCACTCTATGCTCCAGTCGTCCGGGGACTCAGGCAATGCGGTTTCAAGACGGAAACAGAGGATAAAATCCGCTTTCCCGCCTATTGAGGAAAGGCGTTTCTGCCATGAGTGCCATTTCTCCCAGGTATCTTGAGAAATGCGTTCGGAACTGCCTTCGGGAAGGCATCCTGAAATCATAGTTCCTTCCACGGATTTCATAATTTTTTGAGTAAAGGGCGTGGCAGCGATAAAATCAGCCAGTGTCTGCTGGGAATAATGGCGCAGCAAGCCAGCAGGATCATACATGGCGGGAACGGATATTTTTTTGACCTTGGCCGTATCCGGAAAGACAGCCCGGCAGATGCCTGGCATAACGGCTGAGAAGGTCTTGATCATTTCTTCATAACCGGGTGAAATAATCCGCCATGCGGGCACAAAGGAGATACGTTTTGTTTCTTTTTTTGGCAGGAGATACGGGATATACTGATGCCTGATAATGACATCCTTTACGGCCCGGCCGAAATGGTACCAGAAGATAAGATCCCGGCCGGGGATAACTCTGTCGCTGAAATACTGCACCAGGAAATGCAGCTCTTTAAGAAAAAGCAGGGAGTCATTGATGGCCAGGCAGTTTATGCGCCAAGACCGCCACTCAAACTCATCCGGCAAATCCATGCCAAGATGCATGGCCATTTCAAATGACGGCAACGGCCCGTCCTTTGTGCCTGGCAACATAAAGCGCATATTAATATCGTCTCCATACAACCAGGCAGGGAGATGCTTTGACAGGGGCAGGACATCGGAAAAGAAGGCGCGCAGCTCTTTATTTTCAAGATGTCCGGGGTGCTTGACGGTATTGCGCCTGACCTTGCCGGAGACCTGTTTTTCCACCCACAGGACAAACTGTCCGGCATTTTCAAAATCCGGCTTATCGCCGGGAAACCATGTGCCGTGTAGAATATACATATGTCCTCTTAACGACGATCCTTGATAACCACAGAGAGGTAGCGGCTAAGCTGATTTTTTACATCCTTTAAAAATATACTCGAAGCTATTAGAGAGACTATTAATCCAATCAACACAATATAGTTCCATCAAGTACATAGTCGATCAAACGCTGTATAAACTCGTCAATGAGGACAATGTGCCTTAATAATTAATCGGCAAAGTTATTTCCTGATTATAACGGATTTGGGGAAGGATTATCACGAAAGCACGAAAGATTGAATACACGAAAAAGAAGCCTCTGGATGGATTAATGAACATCGAACGTCGAAATTGGAGATTCGTTTTTCATTCGATGTTCGATGTTGGACGTTCGATGTTCGATGTTCATCTTTTTTTATGTCTTGTTTCGTGTTTTCCTACCTTCGTGTTTTGGTAGTCCCTACAAAGCAATGCAGGTTTGGAAATACCGCCCTGTCTTGCTTTGTAAACACCTGATTTTTCGCCATGTGCTACCAGAGGCTATGGTAATCATTCACTTTCCCCCCTGACAGCCAACAGCCTTTTGCAGGTTTCAAAGCACAATCCGTTGAGAATACGCATTTTGGTGCAACCTTGTCCGCAGTTGAAACCCTGCAAAAGCCCGTCGGCTGC
>JAYEMY010000249.1:0-9768 GCA_034718455.1 Thermodesulfobacteriota bacterium | reverse complement strand
ATCGATATCATGCGTATTATGCGTTGTCAAGAAAACATAAATTGATAAATAAACTCTCCTTCACTTGACGCCCTTTGTCAAGGGGACTAAAAATGCCGATTATGACTGGAAAAATCACTTATGCTCCACCTCCACTGACTATAGGCGATGTGACCGCACCTATTCCCATTATTCAGGGAGGTATGGGTGTTGGTGTGTCTATGGCAGGGCTGGCCTCTGCTGTAGCAAGGGCTGGAGGTATAGGCGTTATAGCATCGGTCCTTATTGGTATGAACGAAACGGATTTTTACAAAGACCCTCAAGGCGCTACTTACCGAGCCCTGGAAAAACAAATCCGCTTAGCCAAGGAAGCGGCTCCCAATGGCATAATCGGTGTCAACATCATGGTTGCCCTTAGTGACTATGGGGAGACTGTCCGCATTGCGGCAAAGGCAGGGGCGGACCTCATCATCAGCGGAGCAGGGCTCCCCCTCAGGCTCCCTGGGTTTTTACCTGAAGGCTGTAACACAAAGCTTGTCCCGATTGTTTCTTCAGGACGGGCTGCCGGGATCATCTGCCGCAGATGGAGTTTGCATTTTTCCCGTCTCCCTGATGCCATTGTTGTTGAAGGCCCCAAGGCAGGAGGACACCTCGGATTTAAAGCAAAAGATATCGATTCCCCTGAAAACTATATTGAAAACCTCACATCACAAGTCATTAAGGAGGTAAAACCCTTTGAACAGAAGGAAGGGCGGGCTATACCCGTAATTGCAGCCGGCGGGATATATACAGGCAAGGACATCTATAAATTTATTCAGATGGGGGCCGCCGGTGTACAGATGGGAACGCGTTTTGTGGCTACCTCTGAATGTGATGCATCTGATAAGTTTAAGCAGTCCTACATCAACGCAAAAAAGGAAGATGTCACCATAATCAACAGCCCGGTGGGCATGCCGGGAAGGGCCCTTAAGAGTAAATTTATTGAGAAAACCAAGGCAGGTGAAAAAAGACCTCATCGATGTGTATGCAAATGTATCAAAACCTGTAATTACCCGGACACCCCCTATTGCATTGGTATGGCCCTTATAAACGCCCAGAGAGGAAATATTAAATCGGGCTTTGTGTTTTGCGGCTCAAACGTGTGGCGGGTAAACAAGATAGTCTCGGTCCGGGAACTCATGGATGAGCTGGTGCAGGGCTACACAGAGACAGCCATGAAAGCCGCCGAGCCTATATTATATCCATCCAGCCATAAGCATCCTCTCTCTCCCCATACTGCAAACCCATGATCTCATCAAAGAGTTTCTGGGCCAGTTCTCCGGTCTTGCCCCCGTTAATGGAGTAATTTTCACCTTTATAATATAGGGCACCTACAGGCGAAATGACTGCGGCTGTGCCGGTTCCAAAGCATTCCTTAAGGGCCTTGTTCTTTACCTTCTCAAGAACCTCATTAATCGTAATCGGCCGCTCTTCGACTTTGAGACCCCAGTCCCGGGCAAGGCGCAATACTGAATCCCTGGTAATGCCGGGTAATATGCTCCCGCTCAGCTCAGGTGTAACCAAGGCATCTTCCAGAAGAAAGAATATGTTCATCGTCCCGACTTCTTCTATATAACGTTGCTCTGCCGCATCAAGCCACAGTACCTGGGTAAAACCAAGTTCTTTCGCCTTCTCAGAGGCCATGAGGCTTGCAGCATAGTTTCCGGCAGTCTTGGCCTCTCCCACTCCCCCTGAGACCGCCCTTACGTACTTGTCTGTCACAAAGATCTTTACAGGACTGAAACCCTCGGCATAATAAGCCCCCACCGGGCTCAATATTACTGATAGTAAATATTCCTTGGCAGGACGTACCCCCAAAAAGGCCTCAGTAGCAATCATGAACGGCCGCACATAAAGAGATGTACCCTTGGCCTCGGGCACCCATCGTTTCTCTATCTGAATAAGGGTCTTGATGGCTTGAAGGAGTTCATCCTTATCCACTTGAGGCATACACATACGCCAGGCTGAATGATTCAGCCGGGCCATATTTTCCCCTGCCCTGAATAGCCTGATTTTGTCATCCTTTCCACGGTAGGCCTTGAGTCCTTCAAATATGGCCTGACCATAGTGCAGACACGCTGAGGCCGGATCAAGAGAAAAGTTACCATAAGGTACTATCCTGGCGTTATGCCAGCCGGTGTCTGCTTTATAATCCATTAAAAACATATGGTCTGAAAAATGTTTACCGAAACTCAGGTTAGAAGAAGAGGGGAGATCTTTTCGTTCTGATTCGGGCAAAAGCTCTATTTCAATATCCATAATAAGATTCATCCTTTTCCGAGAAGTGATGCACTTTAGCCATGGTCTGCTACTAATTCAATGTAATTATTCACTTTCCCCCCTGACAGCCAACAGCCTTTTCCGGGGTTTCAAAGCACAATTTATTGAGAATGCGCCTTTTGGTGCAACCTTGTCCGCGGTTGAAACCCCGCAAAAGCCTGTCGGCTGCCAGGGGGTGTGAACGGTTACAATTCAATAGTCCATTTAACCAGGAGCGCACATAAATGGTCCTGAAGGTATCAGCAGGACCTATGGTATGGGGGGAGTAAGGAAGCCATAGAGGCGAGATGGCGGTGCGGGTGGCATTCCCGGAGATTATGTCGTCATTTATAATCTCCGGCCGCAGGTTATCAAAACGGACCACGCCGCTAGAATCGACATAAGTCAGGGAGATGTCCAGGATAGGACGAATAACCGTAAGACGTCCATAGGCATCCTCCCCCAATTCTACAAGGCCCCAACGTCTTTCAGCAAAACTTTCAAACCATAGACCCTGCCGGTACTCGCCGGTTATTTTGTCAAGCATCCGGGGTATAGTCCAGTCTTCATATGGCAAATTAGCACAGGCCTTCACAGTGGCCTCGACCTCACTGCTGCCCTGGATCGCCAGGTAACTCCAGTCATCATAATCCGGGAAATCCTGTCTGATCAGAGACCTTCCCCGGTCCTGGACAACCCATACCGCATGGCAAACAGCACAGGCAACAAGGCCCGCGTCTTCCGGCCTGTGACCAATACGTTTCTGGTCCATGGGCGGTCCTGGATAAGGTCCTGTTTTATCTTCCAGGTGGCAGTCCGTACAAGTTACATCCTTTTTTTTGCCCCCGCATGGTCCTGAATGATGGCAGTCAGTACACCCCATACCTGCCGTCCTGTGTACATCAGGGGTCATATCATGCCACTCCATGCCATAGGGCCTTTGAATGTGCTCACCCTCAATCAGGGGTACACGAAAATCATCTTCAAAGTCCATCTCAAATCGTCCGCAGTAGTCCCAACCAACGAAATTTCCATAGTGGCAGGAAAGGCACCGACTATCCGGGACACTCCCACGGAATTTGTGATCCCAGGGCCCTTCGGCCTTGATACTTAGATGACATGCGGCACAGCCGGTCCCGCGAGTAGTGCCGATGTAATCGTCGCCATGGTAATAAACGTGGCAGCGAAAGCACCTCCTCCTGAGCATATCCGAAACAAGTCCCTTTTCCGTGTAAGGATACTCTTCTATGGGCAATTCCAGCAGAGTCGGCACCTGCTCACCAGGGAAAAAACCAGACCAAACCGCCCCTATTGCACCTGACAGGGTAAAATGACCGGAGGAGCCGGCTGCAGTCACCTCCCGGACGTGACATTTTCCGCAGGCGTCGGCCATTCGGGATGGGTGGGACGGCATGGGAATCAAGCCATTGTGGGCCTGAGCGTGGGTATAACCTTCCGACATCCCTTGATGACATGCATTACAGCCAATATCATGGGCAGAGTCCAACTCCACGCTGTGACACCGTCTGCAGCCTGATTTACCAAGAGATGACTCCATAAAGGGGGGCTGACATGCGGAAAGCAGACACATTATAAATATGTTAATATACAGACGAATCATTTAATGGCATCCTTCATTCACCAGTTTACACTTTTTTGCGACAAATACATATTAAATATCCTGACCGCCGGAAAAGCCATGCCTTCACACAAACATAATTTCAAAGCTGCTCTAGCCTATCTGGATAAGTTCCAGTTCCATGGTTTTCGCCTGGGCCTTGAGCGAATGACCGGCATATTGAATGCGTTCGGCAATCCGGAAAAGAGTTATCCGTGTCTTCAGGTGGCAGGAACAAACGGAAAAGGCTCTGTAAGCGCTATTATCGCGAGTATTTTACATGCGGTCGGGTACAGGACAGGTCTCTATACATCGCCCCACCTATCATCCCTCAGGGAGAGATTCAGGATAGGAAATACCATGATTCCCGAGGAGGAGCTGAAAGAGCAGATCTGGAGAATCAAAGATTTCCTGGAAAGGGGCGCTAAACTCAGCTATTTCGAGTTCACTACTGCAATAGCAATGGTCTGGTTTGCAGAACAGGGAGCGGACCTGGTAATTTTTGAGACCGGTCTCGGAGGCAGACTGGACGCCACTAACATAGTCACTCCTCTGGTATCTGTTATTACAAATATCTCCCTGGAGCACCAGGCCTTTCTGGGTAGCAGTATTTCTGAAATAGCCAGGGAAAAGGCAGGCATCATTAAGAAAGATGTGCCGGTGATCACCGGGGTCGGAGAACAACCTGCTCTCTCTGTGATATTGGATAGATGCTTTGAGATGAACGCCCCTGTTTGGGAGCTTGGCCGTGACTTTAATGTAGAAGAGCATGGGAATTCGGGAATCGATTATAAAGGGCAATTTCTTAAAATCAACGGCTTGTATCCGGCCCTAAGAGGTAGGCATCAGGCCGTAAACGCCGGCCTTGCAATAGCGGCCTGTGAGAGATTGATGAAGCAAGGATTCAGGGTCACTGATACCGCAGTCAGAAATGGGTGCAGAGACGTTTATTGGCCGGGTCGCGGGGAGCTGCTGAAAGGGAGCTGCAGGGTGCTGCTTGATGGGGCCCATAACTTAGGTGGCCTACGGTCACTCAAAGATCTTCTTGGCCGGTTAAACACGACTCCAGAAGACAGGGACAGGAACCTCCATACTCTCTTGTGGGCCTGTTCTGATGAGGGCGGAGACAAGGATTTTGTAGCTATGCTCAGGCAGATATCGTCTCTGTTTAGGCAAATCATCATCACAGAACCCCCCGGCCCCAGGGTGCCGGTCACGTTAGAAAGGTGGAGAGGGAGTGACATCCCTAAAGATGTGACCATGAAACAAGACTGGAAGAAGGCCCTGAATAAAGCCCTTTTAAACTGCGGCAAGAAGGACATGCTCTGCGTGGCAGGCTCGCTTTACCTTGTCGGAGCGGTAAGAGAGGAATTGATGGAACGTAAATTTGTTTGCGTCTGATGCAGCCCAAGCCAGGTCTGGCGCTTAACTCCTTCCTTGTTGGTGCAGGCCCGTCTCAAGGCATACCGCTGGCCGATCAGGTACACTTTTTCTTCAGCCCTGGTTATAGCTGTATAAAACCATTTGTTGTTGAGCATTATAAAATGTGAATTAGTAAGGGGAATGACAACAATACGATACTGACTTCCCTGGGCCTTGTGGACTGTAAGGGCATAGGCCGGCTCGATTATATCCCCGAGATGGTCAAAATAATATGCCACAACTATCCTTTCCGGATAGACAACATAAAACTGCTCAGTCTCAGGATCAATCTTTGAGACAAGGCCGACGTGCCCATTAAAGACCCTCCTAAATTCTTCCGACTCGAACTTTTTCCCCTGTTTTATAAACTTGGCCCAGGTCATTACCTGCATATCCCTATTTTGGAGATGGACTACCTTGTCACCCTCCCTTATTGTTATGCCTGCCCTTGTCACACCGCCGCTTCCATGATTAAGGATGTCCTGAAGGTTTGTATTTAATATCTCAGTACCCAATTGACCTATTCTCATCGGGGTGAGCACCTGAAAGTCCCATACAGGGTGGTTGAGGCGTCCCTTATATTCCCTGGCAAGTCCAAGGATACGATCAAGGATGGCCTGATTATTTTCTTCTCTCAGGAGTTTTAGTTCTTTTTCTGTCCGGTCTTTCTTCAGTACGTAGATATTATGACGTTCCATCTTCTCAAAGGCAAAATCTCGCCACCCTGAAGCCTCAACTCCCTTGGGAATTTTCCCCTGACGGATTTCGTTGGCAAAAAGGGTAAGCACGCTGCCTTCACTCTGGCGGTAGATCCGGATAAGGTGCACTGCAGATATCAGCCCTGCAGCCAGCATATCTCCAAAGACGTTCCCTGCTCCTATCGGAGGAAGCTGTGCGGGGTCTCCCACCATCAACAAAAGGGTGCCCGGCTTCAAAGCTTTGGCAAGACGATAGAAAAGGGGCAAGCTCACCATGGATGCCTCATCCAGGACAACCACCCTGTGGGGTAATGGATTTTCCGGCCCGTGCTCAAATCTCCCTTCGCCTTTGTACTTGAGAAGGCTATGAATCGTCAGGGCATCGTAGCCGGTTGCCTTTCTGAGTCTTGCTGAGGCCATGCCGGTAAAGGCGCAGCAGACTATATTGTCCCGGTCGGCATAGTGCCTTGAGAGAAGATCCAGCACGACCCGGCAGACCATGGTCTTTCCTGTTCCGGCATAACCGGCAAGGCCAAAGACCATCCTGGGCTCAGTGGCGACCCGTAGCACTATTTCACGCTGCTCAGGAGCAAATTCAATACCGACAGTACCCTCATAATGATCAAGGAATTCCTTCACGACATCAACAGGGATGACCGGCCTTTTGCACATTTCTGATCTTGCAACAGAGAAGTCCCTTAGCCAGTCCTCCATATAGCGATAGGCGGCAAGACCTATTTTCCCCTTGTCATCCCGCACTAAGGTGCCGTCAAGGATCATGGGTTTCAGCACTCCCCTTATCAGGGATTCATTCGGGACCTTTTCATCTGTTGAGAGCACCTCTGTTACTGCCTGGATAAAGGTCTCATCAGGAAGATAAGAATGGCCTTCTGTCTCTGCGGTCTCGACAAGTACGTGACTGACCGCGGCCCGGATCCTTTCAGGCGACTCAGGCTTGATTCCCAATCCAAGGGCTATCCTGTCTGCTGTTTTAAAACCTATGCCACGGATTTCAGTTAAGTTGTAAGGGTCCCTCCTTATTGTTTCAAACGCATGATCGCCAAAGTAATTGTATATTCTTATTAAAAGATTGGGCGTTATCTTTCCGCCGTGTCCTGTCAGATATTCTGAAAGTGCTCTTAAATTCCGGTGTTTATGCCAGGATTGTTTTATAAGGGCGAGACGTTTTTGCTTTATCCCCTTGACCTTGAGAAGTTCATCCGGCTGGTGTTCCAGGATATGCAACAACTCCTCTTCGCCATAACGCTCCAAGAGCTGTAGCGCGAGCTTCTCCCCCAGACCCTTCACTACCTTGGACAAAAAGAAAAGCAGCTCGCTTCCCATGAGATTACAGCTCGAAAAGGCAAACTGCCTGCCGTACCTGGTGACGGTCCAGGCCCCGAAAAACTGAAATTCCGTGCCTTCCAGACCGGCCTGATTCAAAAGTTCAGGCACATGGCCTATGGCTGTGAATCTTGCTCCTTTGGCAGGATGTATTCTGAGGACAGCAAAGCCTGTATCAGGCGACGCGTATGTTACACGCTCAATGCGGCCACGAAGGGTCAGTTCTTGATTTGAAGACATAAGCTAATACTGATAATTGAAAAATTGCAAATTGAGAAATTAGTTTGTAATAGCAGAACATCCTGCTTGTCAGGGCGGCAGACCGACTTGTCAGAGCGGGCAGCCTGATAATCATCAGACTAATAGCTAACCGCTTAACTTAGGTACCGTGCGGGTATTTTAATCCTCATTTTTCTTTTCAAGGACAAGATCCTCCCCCGACCTTTTGTCCTCGGAAGAGAGTTTCATTACCTGATGGCGTACAAAATCAAGCTGAGTTGACTGTGGCTTCAGGAAAAGATACTTGTTATAGGCCTCAAGGGCCTCTTCATTGTATCCTGAGGTAGAGGACACTCTTGCAAAATCAAGTGCTGCAATGGCTTCAAAACCCAGTTGAGTCTCACTTGAAGACTTGAATGCCTGCCGGGCTTCATCCAGCTTTGCATCCTCTTCTTGCAAATAGCCAAGGCCCATAAGAGCAGAATAATACAGGAAACTGTCTTCAGAAAACGCCTGTTTAGCTTTATTAAAACTTTTTTTTGCTGCTTCAACATGCCCGGAGTCTCTTTGAACAGCTCCAAGGAGTAATAGCGCATGTTTGCCGACCACTGTATGGCTATGATTATGAACCACTTTTTCCAGAGAAGAGATCATTTTTGCAGAATCCGCTTGCCGTATCGCAGTTCCCATAGCAGCAGCAGCCTGGTTCTCTTGCCTGGTTGTGTAAGCTGAGTAGCCGAACCACAATGATACAAACAAGAGAACTATTATTATTCCGGCCAATATTTCTCTCAGAAATTTTTGTAATGTATTGCTGACTTGAGGCGGAAGACCGGATAAAATTTCTTCTAAAATGTTTTTTTCTTGATGCTCTGGAGCAATTGGCGTTTGGGTATTTGCAGACATCTCTTTTTATCTCTTTTTTTTATTTTTTGCCAAAAAAATCGTCCCACCTGAAGATGAGTGGATTAGTGCCATCCTTTAACTCTGCACTATCAATAACTGAACCGACGAAAAGTGTATGGTCTCCGGCCTCATAAGAATGAACCAGCTCACATTCAACATAGGCATAAGCCGATTCCAGAACAGGAGAGCCCTTTAAGGCATTTGTATAGCGCAGCCCTTTGAACTTGTCTGTTTTGCGTCCACTTTTAAAACCGAAATGTTTTGCCACATCCTTTGATTCCACCGGCAGGGCGTTAATGCAAAAGTAACCGGACTCCTTGATCAGGCCGTGAGTATAACGCTGAGGAGCAATAGATACTGCAATCATCGCCGGCTTAAGAGAAACCTGTGTGACCCATGCCGCTGTCATTCCATTTATCTTGTCTCCGGACCTGACTGTTACAACCGAGACGCCTGTAGGAATGGCTTTTGTAATGAGTTCTTGCATGAAAATTCTCCCTATAATCTACAATGGAAATTCGAAATCAGGTAACGCATCTACAGTTTTGTGTTTTTCCCAATTTCTAATTTCACTGCCAAAATACAAAATAAACAAAGTGTAAGGCATCCTTCATAGCAAGCCAAAAATAGTTTACACTTTTAGGGATAATATACCTCAAAAAATATGACTTGTGCGATTAGCTATTAGCCGTTAGATTTTAGCTTAACAGTCCGTTTTCATACAATGTTTTTACCTAATAGCTAATGGCTAACAGCTAATGGCTGGCATCCTCTATGTTGAAAAAGTGTAAACTACAGAATAAAAGATGCCAAGTGTAAACTACTTTTGGCTTGTTGTACAAAAAGCCATTATAACTGATAAAAAATAAGTATTAAACATTTGGGGATAAATTTCTCCTTGACACATTTTCCAAAATGGTTAATAGGTATCGCGCTACTTGGCGGTGTAGCTCAGCAGGTTAGAGCATGCGGCTCATATCCGCAGCGTCCGGGGTTCAAGTCCCTGCACCGCCACCATCTTCTGACAATCATATCTTGATTCCCTATCATAATACCCAGATCAAGTCGGAGTTGCTATACTTATGAAGCTTATTGTGACCTTATTAGGTTTATTAATGGTTGTTGAAGGACTCCCCTATTTTACCTTTCCTGAAAAAATGCAGGCCCTTATGAGACAAATTGAAAAAATGAATCCGGATCATTTGAGATTTGTCGGTCTTATTTTAACCTTTGTCGGTCTAGTGATATGCTACCTTGCCCAAAGGACCGATATTTTCTCATGAT
>JAYEMY010000248.1:0-9794 GCA_034718455.1 Thermodesulfobacteriota bacterium | reverse complement strand
TACCGATGGCAAACTCGGCTCTTTTCGCAATCTCGTGCATTGAGACATTGTGAAATCCCTTCTCCGAAAAAAGCTCGAGCGCAGCAGCAAGCATCTGGCGACGATGCCTGAGTTTCTCTCTTTCCCTACGTGAGAGTTTCTCTTTTTGCATTATTCAGCCTCCACATAATTAGTGCCTGAACGAAAGCCCCAAATTTTGTTTTCTCAATTAGGTCGTGGACAATTAACATATTAAGATTACCTTCTTTTTAAATTCAAAATTGTTTCTGAACGGCCTTTTCGTTCAGACACTAATTAGGTGCCGCCAAATACCATAAATCTGACGTCATATTAAATAAAGTGACTTACAGTTCACATTATAAAGGGGAACACCTTATTGTCAAGCGGGAAAAATGAATCACCGCAGAGAACGCAGAGAAAAAATACAATGAATTCATTAATGCAGACTTCGTTAAGTGAGCGCCTAATCATTCCCGATGCAACCATCGGGGTATTCTAATCGATATAATAAAATGGCGTTTTAGTTGATAAAACCCCATGCAAGAAATGTCCAATTTGCTCCATGCCAAAAACCACCAGCAATAAAAATAACAAAAGTATTTCTGATTTTCATCCATGTTCCGCCTCTACTTCCCCCAAGCGGAAAATAAATGTAGTCTCTAAACCATGATGGGCATCCTTCATAGCAAGCCAAAAGTAGTTTATACTTTTAGGGATAATATACCTCAAAAAATATGACTTGTGCGATTAGCCGTTAGTTTTTAGCTTAACAGTCCGTTTTTATAGAATGTTTTTACCTAATAGCTAAAGGCTGACAGCTAATGGCCAGCATCCGTCTATGTTGAAAAAGTGTAAACTACAGAATGAAGGATGCCGATTTTTTGTTGTATTCAAGGCGCGAGAAGCGAGCATAACGGGTTATGTGATCGACAAGCAACGAAGAAGACGGCAAAAAAGACATTAATTTGTTCAAGTTATTTATTGTACGTTCCTAAACGCCGATATGAAAAAAACCGTACTTTCCTCAAAATTAGGAGAAAAGACACGGCTTTTGGTTCGCTTCCAGATATTATATCAGGAGATATTTTCGATACGAATGCCCTTTTGCCGAAGTATCTTATCGTTAGCGAGCAGTTCCCGTCCTGCAATGCTATCCAGCACGTAAAGCAAATTTCCTCCGTTTTCTGAGTATTCCTGACCATAGGAAATGGGAACTTCAGGTGTTGGTTCAGCCAGTAACGATTCGGCTACGGGTCGGCTCTTGCGTTCGCCGTTAGCCAGCAGTACCACAGTTTTCGCCTGGTAGACCAATTCAGCACCCATGCTGACTGCATAATGCGGACATTTTTCTTCAGAAGTAAAATGTCCATCCATCAAGGCGTTAGCAACGGTGTTGTCATCCAGTTTCACTAACAGGACCTTGCTGTCCCCAAAGGGAATTCCCGACTCGTGAAAAGCCACGTGACCGCGTCCGCCGACTCCGATGATTTGCAAGTCCACACCACCGGCATTCTCGATTTTTCGGGCATAGCCCACGAGTATGTCCTCCCGAATCCAGTTTAGGTACTCGGAAGCCGGGTTAACTTTAATGACAATCGATTTGCCGGCGTCGGTGCCCACCTCGTGCCAGTCATCCGGGTTCGAGTGAAGTTCGTCGATAAGTTTCTTTTGGTCGATCAGGCAACCATAGGGGACACTGCTTTCGCACAACTTGCGGTTCAGAAGACCAAAAAATTCCTGGATCATAAAATAGCAATAGCTTTCCGGGTGAATCACGCGTTGTTGGGCATTTTCGCCGGGAAGCCCGACGTATTCATCCAAGTTAAAACTCCGAATCCGACTGGGGTCGAATTCACCAGCATTGGCCGCCCCGGCCAAATGTTTGTAAAGTCCGGTGGGTGAATTCCCTGTCGCCAGTCCCAATATGAATTCCTTTTTATTATCAAGCGATTCGGCGATAATCTTCTTGACAATTTCCGCCGCTTTTTCGCTCATGTGGTCAAAATCACGCGTTACTATCACTTTGATAGGCATCAGTTGCCTCCTTATGAAATTAAGAATTCAGCATTTATTGAATTCAGCGTTCTATTAGCCAAGGTTGTAATCCTTCACTGTCCCCCCCCTGACAGCCAACAGCCTTTTTCGGGTTTCAAAGCACAATCCATTGAGAATACGCCTTTTGGTGCAACCTTGTCCGCGGTTAAAACCCTGCAAAAGCCTGTTGGCTGCCAGGGAGTGTGAACGGTTACCCAAGGTTGGTCTTTACCGCTTCGGCAACCTGGGTGCAATATTTTTCAGTCAGGTCATCGCTGGGCCCCTCCACCATGACACGACAAACGTTTTGCGTACCCGAGTAGCGTACCAGGACCCGGCCCTGATCCCCGAGTTCCGTTTCAACTTGTCTGATTACCTCCATTACCTCAGGCACCATAGATATTTCCGATTTCCTTTTGACCTCTACATTGATCAGCTTTTGCGGGTAGACATCCATCAGGGTCGCCAGTTCGGAAAGCGGTTTCCCTGACCCGACCATCGCTGCAATCAGTTGCATGGATGTAAGGATACCGTCACCGGTCGTATGATGATCTAAAAATATCATGTGCCCGGAGTCTTCACCGCCGATTACCGAGCCCAGTCGCTGCATATCCTCCAATACATACCGGTCCCCCACCTTGGAGGCATGGTGTTTAAACCCGTATTTTTTGCAGGCGACTGACAGGCCAAGGTTGCTCATTACCGTGCTCACCAGGAGGTCATTTTTTAATTTTCCCTGTTCCTTCAGCATCTTGGAGCAAATGATCAGAATTTGGTCTCCGGTGATGGTGTTCCCTTTTTCATCCACAGCGATCAACCGGTCACCATCGCCATCAAAAGCCAATCCGATGGCAGCGCCGCTTTTCACCACACGTTTTTCAAGATCCTCTGTATATTGGGAACCACAATTGTCATTGATATTCAGGCCGTTGGGATGATCATGGATGACTTCACAATCAGCGCCCAGCTCAAAAAACACATTGGGGGCCACTTTATAAGTCGCACCATTGGCTGTATCAAGGATAATCTTCATTCCTTCCATGGACAATTCCCGGGGAAAGGAATGTTTTAAAAAAACAGTGTAACGCCCGGGAGCATCCTCCATGCGGTAAGCACGGCCCATTTCCTTCGCAGGAGGGACCATTTTGGGAAGTTTACCGTTCAGAATGAGTTCTTCAATCGTTTCTTCCTGTTCATCGGAAAGTTTAAAACCGTTGCCGGAAAAAATCTTGATGCCGTTATCCTGATAAGGATTGTGGGAGGCGGAAATTACAATACCGGCAGCAGCACGCATACTTTCCGTGATGAAAGCGATCCCGGGCGTGGGCAACACACGGACTAAATACGAAACACCACCCATTGAACTGATGCCTGCTTCAAGCGAGCTTTCCAGCATATAACCGGAAATACGGGTGTCCTTACCGATGACCACACTGGTTCGGTGATCCTGATTTTTAAATATATGAGTCACTGCCTGGCCGACAGCAAAAGCCATATTAGCGTCTATGGGGTAGCGGTTGGCTTCCCCTCTGATTCCGTCAGTACCGAATAGTTTACCCATAGATTGACCTCCTTACTAAAAAATAATCGATTATTGCTCAAGCAAGTTCAAAAATGGCAGGATTGCCGTCGCTCGCTTCCATACACCATCAACAATTTGGTTAAGCCACTTCACACCTTCTTGCGAAACTCTGATTGGCAAACTTTGCACGACATCTACGTAACTGCTGCTGATTTCCTCCTTGTGATTGTAAAACCCGGTAAGGAAGCGGTCGCGCTCTCCAGGTTCTTTTATAATCGGATCCTTTTCGGTAAACAATTCACAAACTTCTTCTCTTTTCTCGTAAAAATTCCGTTTGGCCACTGCAAGTTCACCCTTATGGCCATTTAATTCCAGGGAATCCGGCATTTTCTCAGCCATCGCCCTAAGGCGCTTGATGCGTTCTGCTTTTGCCAACGATAGTTTGTCAATGAGACCATCGTAAAGAAGGTCGCCAAATTCCTGGTTGTTAAAAAAAGGTTGGCGAACGTGAACATACCATTGCTCCAGCGCCATCAGATTCGCCAGATAAAGGATGTTATTTCTCACAATACGGGCAAGTCTGTTGTAAGTTTTGTGGGTGAGGTCAATAATTTTACCAGGGTGTTTTTTGGAAATTATGAACTGATTTTCCCGGGGTACGTCCTCACGCAAAACAGATCCTGCAGCGACAACGTTGCCGTATCCCATTTGCAATGGTCCAACCATACCACCCTGTCCGCCCAGGAAAATAAGCGGTTGATCAAGCATAACACCCCGTGGGACATCCCCGATAAGCGAGGCGGTCGTTTTGTCACCGTCAGGGGTAAAATTAAAATGAATATATGAACTGCCGACTTCACTGTGGTTTTTACTGCTGGTTCCCCCGGCCATTAAACAGTCACAAAAATTAATCAAACTGCCAAGTGTAACAAAGGGGAAAAGAATTGTCTGTTTCAGGCCGACACAGTGCGCGCAGTTGGCCTCTTCTTCCAGGATGCAGCCTTCACGAATGTGTGCCCCCAGGCCCATATTCGCTTTTTCAAGAAAAATCGACTTCTTGAAAAATCCACCTTTGAGTTCGACTTTGGGGCCAAGCTGACAATTATCAATTGTCACCGGACCTTCATAACCAATCTGAGCCCCTGCCGCTATAACTATTTCTTTGCCATAAATACGACAGCCGGGGTAAATCCTGACCCTGTCCCCTGAAATCCGGTTGACGTTGACTTCCTCACCAATATCCAGGGTCAGGGGATTAGGAATATCCACACCTTTGTCAATCAGTTGGACAATTTTATCATAGCATCTAACTTTGAGTTCCACGGTTTCCTCCTAAATACACTGTGCGGTTAGCCATTAGCTATTAAAACGGGTCTGCAAGTGAGGTGGAGTATCAGCTACTTCTCGCTTGCGATCTCAATTATACACAGGATGAAACATATAGAGAACTTAATCAACAGGTCAATAGGGTTTCAACCGCGGACAAGGTTGCACCAAAAGGCGTATTCTCAATGGATTGTGCTTTGAAATCCGAAAAAGACGGATGCACGTTTCTTACGCACTGATTGTCCTCATTATATTGCATCTTGCTACACAGAATAGTAGAATAATATCAAAGGATAGCAGACAATCCTTCGATAGGACAGGAAAAGAAAGGAGATCTTTCCGGTGTATACATCTATAAATTTAAGATCACAACACTCCAGCACCTCCTGGCCTATCGGATTTTTGAAGATAATTTGGGCATCCTTCATTCGCCAGTTTACACTTATTCCCCCCAAAAGTGCATTATAGAATTGAGTGCTGATGTCGAAACTGGAAATTCGAAATTAGGTAACGCATCTACATCTTTGTGTTTTTCCCAATTTCAAATTTCACTGCCAAAATATAGCTGGTTCACACGATTCGAAGGTAAACACATGCTGTCGAAAAAATCACGATTAGACAAAGACAAGATGGACCAAATCATTGCTGAGGCTCGACGTCGGGAAAAAACCTATCGAGAGCAAGCGCTCAAGATATACCCATGGATATGTGCACGATGCGGGCGCGAATTCACAGGCAAAAAACTTCGTGAACTCACGGTCCATCACAAGGATCACGACCACGGTAACAATCCACCTGACGGCAGCAACTGGGAACTGCTGTGTCTTTACTGCCACGACAATGAGCACCAGCGGTATATGGATGAGAAATGGCATAACAAAGCGTCGCCGGGAAGCGAGCAAGAGCCACCCTCCACCTTCAAGGCATTCGCTGGTCTTGATGCTTTGCTGAAGAATAAAAAGTAACTGATCAATTGACATCCTGTCACGACGTAACCGTTCACACTCCCTGGCAGCCGACAGGCTTTTGCAGGGTTTCAACCGCGGACAAGGTTGCACCAAAAGGCGTATTCTCAACGGATTGTGCTTTGAAACCCGCAAAAGGCTATTGGTTGTCAGGGGGGGAAGTGAATGATTACGATCCAACAGATCAGAATGAAAGAGTGAGTAAAAACAAGTTATACAGATTATGCTGTAATTTTGTTTGTTTTCAAGGCGCGTTAAGACACGCATAACGAGTTATATAAGCTCAAAGAAGGATCAGCATGGCCAATGACAAACAGAACGTTGTTGTCCTTGGGGCAAGCCCGAAGGCGGATCGATACTCCAACCAAGCCGTACGACTCTTAGTCGAACACGGACACCACGTTATTCCTGTCCACCCCGCGGTTGAAACCATTGAAGGCTTGGCGGTTACCCGCAAGCTGACTGACATCACGGACAACATTGATAAGCTCACCGTATACGTTTCAGAAACCGTGTCGTCTTCACTTCAGAACGACATTCTCCAGCTTAATCCCGACAGAGTCATATTCAATCCGGGCGCAGAGAACACGTCCCTGCGGATAACATTAAACCAGCATGGAATTCGCACAGAGGAAGCATGCACACTCGTGTTGCTAAAAACGGGACAATTCTAAAAAGCTCAACAAATTGATTCAGAATATTTCATGATAGCGCTGCCAACTAACCCCGGACCTTGAGTTTCTTGAACAATGGATTGAGATCGACCTTCCAGGATCGATTCAGTCCATTGTCAACTTCATGCCATCATCAACTTGTTCCATGATTTTCCATGATTTTATTGGATAGGGTGTGAACCTTAAAGGAAGTCCCCTCTGTGTCTTTAGGAGTGATTGACAAGAGGATCTCCTGGCAAGAGCTTTTTCAAATTCAAATGTCGTAATAGCCTGATTTATATGTGTATTCGATGTTCGACGTTCATTACTAAATTTAGGTTCCCCAATATGTGAATGCGTTCGTATCTGAACTGCCTTTTCGTTCAAACACTAGCTATGCCTCAAGAGTATTAGGATATCTCCCCCTGGTTTTTCCTGCAAAAGACGCACTTTTCCCAACCTGGCAAGCTCAAGAATTGCCAGAAACGTAACGACAATCATTTCCCGATCTTCTGAAAAAAATAATTCGAAGAAACGGATATTTCCTATCTGGTTAAGCTCTTCGGCAATAGATCCCATTCGTTTAGAAAGACTGGCCTTGGCCATGGTGATTTCAAGGACCCTGGGAAGAGAATTGTTCCCCAGCACTTTTTTAAAAGCAGAGATGAGGTCTGTGAGACTTACATCAAAGGCCCATTCAGGACCAGGTGTAGAGGTTTTCTCTTCCTCAATTTTTAATTCTTCACTCTCCACCCCTCCTATACGGATAAACACATCTCTCCCCAATATAGGTCTGCACTCAAGGGACGCGGCAGCTTCTCTCATCTGAACCAACTCTTGAAGGGGCCGGACCAGTTCAAGTCTGGGGTCGTCTTCAGAATCTACGGGATCAGGTCTTGGCAGCAACATCCTGGATTTGATATGCATCAGGGTGGCAGCCATCACCAGATATTCACCGGCCACCACCACGTCAAGGGCGGCCTGCATGAACTCCAGATACTCCAGGTATTGGGCCGTGACCACAGCTATGGGAATATCGGTAATTTCGAGCTTATTCTTTTGGATTAAATGGAGAAGCAGATCTAAAGGTCCTTCAAAGGCCTCAAGCTTTACTTGGCATTCCGGTTCCAAAGGGCACTCCAAACCTGCGCCATTGTGGACTGCGCAACCTTTCTGGCCCTGTTGGCCCCATCTGCCAATATGGCCCTGACTTTGCCGGGATCGGCGGCAAAGGCCTTTCTCCTTCGCAGGATCGGGGCCATTTGCAGAATAATGGCCTCTGCAAGTTCTTTCTTACATACCGCACAGCCCCGCTTGGCTGCCTTGCATTCAGACACAATGACGGCAAGCTGCTCTTCCGGCAGATAAAGCTGATGAAGCTTGAAGGCTATACAGCGGTTTTCAGGATCACCAGGGTCACCCATCCTTGGCCGCTCCACATCAGTTATCATCGTGAATATTTTTTTCCTTACCACGTCCGGGGGATCTGACAGAAATATGGAATTCCCATAACTCTTGCTCATTTTTCTGCCGTCTAGCCCAGGGAGTTTGGGAACCTCTGCCAGCAAGGCATCAGGTACTGGGAAAACATTCCTATACAGATAATTGAACCTGCGTGTGATTTCCCTGGTTAGTTCAATATGGGGCAGTTGGTCCACGCCCACAGGCACCTTGCGACCCTTGTACAGAAGTATGTCGGCAGCCTGAAGGACCGGATAGCCCAGGAAACCAAATGTTGCGAGGTCTTTTTCCTTGAGATGCTGTTGCTGTTCCTTGTACGTAGGGTTGCGCTCCAGCCATGAAACAGGTGTAATCATGGAAAGCATAAGATGAAGCTCTGCATGCTCCTTTACTTCTGACTGAACAAACAGGGTAGCCTTGTCCGGGTCTATGCCTACAGCCAGCCAGTCCAGTACCATCTCATCCATATTTGCCGGGATCTCCTGCGGGTGTTCGTAACCGGTAGTCAAAGCATGCCAGTCAGCCACAAGAAAGAAGCACTCATATGTCTCTTGAAGACATTTCCAGTTCTCAAGCACACCGTGCAGGTGTCCCAGGTGCAGCTTGCCGGAAGGCCTCATACCACTTAGTATTCGTTGTTTTGCCTGTTTACTCATAAGGGCTCACATCAAAGTACTGTTCCTAATAGGAGTTTGTTCAGATAGAGAATCAGTGGGACGATAACGCGGCCGGTTACTCCTGTAAAGACAAGAACCAAAATCAGCAAGAAACCATAGCGCTCAAACCTCTCAAAGGAGTTTGCCATGTCAGGGGGAAGTATCCCCATAAGGACCTTGCTGCCGTCGAGAGGCGGGATGGGAAGGAGATTGAACACTGCAAGCCCTATATTAATCTGCACACTCACATATGCCATATATAGAGCAGGACGCATGAAAAAGCCCGAGGTCTCCCAAAACGACCCCAGTACCTGTCTCAACAAAACAGCGCTCAATATTGCCAAGAGGATATTGGCCCCGGGACCTGCCAGTGAAACCCATATCATATCATTTTTTGGATTCTTAAAATAGCTGGGGTTGATCGGTACTGGCTTTGCCCAACCTATGGTCTGAGTGAGAAAAAATACCATTGTACCAACTAGATCAAGATGACGAAGAGGGTTAAGAGTGAGGCGTCCCATAAGCTTTGCAGTGGGATCACCGAGGCGATAAGCCACCCACCCGTGGGCCATCTCATGCACAGTAACAGCAAGAAGTATGGGTGGCGTGAGTATTGCGAATTTCTGAATTATTGCAGTAAAATCCATAATTTTTCTAATATACTACAATGAAGTACAAAGTCCAAAATAAACTCTGTGATCATTTTGGTTTGTCGGTTATGGTTAATCACTATCCACCGGGGGTCTGAATAGGGAAACTAACTGAGACCTAAATTAAGCGATTAGCGGTTAGCTATTAGTTTAATGATTACAGGATGTTTTACTATTACAAATTTTCACCCGTTGGGTGTTATTTCTAATTAGTGTAATATCTTGATTTTTCAAAGCTAAATGCTAATGGCTTAATGGCTAACAGCTAAACTTAACTGAGAACATGAAAGGAGAAACAGATGAAAGCATGGAAACGTATTGCGTATTTACCCTTAGCGTTACTGATTTTTTTTGCCATATCAACGGCGGCTTACGGCGATCTTTACTGGGAAGACGAGAGTGTCAGTGAGGGATTACCTGCGGGCTTATCCGGTAATTTGCCTAAGCAAATGCTTGATCAGTTCAACAAGACTGAGACAACTAAGCACTATCTTACTTCATATGCTTACCGTGCGGATACAAGTGAT
>JAYEMY010000247.1:0-9806 GCA_034718455.1 Thermodesulfobacteriota bacterium | reverse complement strand
CACAATAGTCCTCAAAAAAGGAACAAAGGTACGCTATAGGGGGATTAATTCTCCGGAGATACCTCACAAGAACAAACCAGGAGAGCCCTTGGGATGGGAAGCCACCAAGCGTAACAGGCAACTGGTCCAGGGCAGGCTTGTCAGGTTGGTCCAGGATGATGAAAAGGTGGATCGCTTTGGCCGGCTGTTGGCCTATGTATTTCTCCCTGATGGTCGAATGATCAATGAAATCCTTGTCCGCGAAGGCATGGCCTTTGTGTGTTTTTCCGGGAAAGGTTCGCCTTTCAACAAAAGACTTCTTGCTGCACAGAGAGAGGCCATAGACGCCAAGCATGGTATATGGTTAATTCCGCCGGTCAGGCCCGAATCTTACTATGTCGGCAATCTCCAATCCCTCCGTTTTCATAGGCCCTCGTGTCCTTATGGGAAAAAAATAAGTAAAACCAATCGGATAATTTTTAAGTCACGAACCGATGCCTGTAAGGAGGGATTTTGTCGATGCAAGAAATGTCTGCCCTGAAAATGACTACAACAATAGTAATTAGAGATCCAAAATACCTTGAACATGACCAGGGCCCTGGTCATCCTGAATCACCTGATCGTCTGAGGGTTATCTATGAGCGTTTAGATCGGGAAGATGTAAATGGCCGGTTCAAGACCATTGTCCCAAGGTCCGCCGACCGGGATGAACTTTTATGGAATCACACCGGTGATTACATAGATAAAATAGCCAAGACCGCCGGCAGAGATTTCTACCAGTTGGATCCGGATACAGCTACAAGCGCAGGCTCGTGGGAAGCGGCCTGCCTGGCTGTTGGAGGAGTTTTTACCGCCATGGATGAAATAGCCGGGCCTGATGCGCAAAACGGATTTGCCTTGGTACGTCCACCGGGACACCATGCAGAAAAAGATTGTGCCAAGGGCTTTTGCATCTTTAATAACGTGGCCCTTGGCGCTCATTATGCGAGACAGGTCCTTGGTTGTGAACGGGTCTTGATCGTAGACTGGGACCTTCATCACGGGAACGGTACTCAGCACAGCTTTTATAAGGATTCCAGCGTATTATACTTTTCTACTCACCAGTATCCCTATTATCCCGGAAGCGGCAGTGTAGATCAAATAGGTGAAGGCGATGGAAAGGGCTTTACTGTAAATGTGCCTTTGAGCCCTGGTGCCGGGGATAAGGACTTTGCTGCCATTTTCAATCGCTTGCTGGTGCCCATAGGGAGGTCCTTTTCTCCAGACTTCATACTCGTTTCAGCCGGGTTTGATACTTACCTGGATGATCCCCTGGGAGGAATGGAAGTCACTGCAAACGGCTTTGCCTATATGGCAAAAGTTTTGCTCAATCTTGCAGAATCGTGCTGTAATGGCCGGATATTATTCTGTCTTGAAGGAGGTTATAACTTTACAGGGCTTAGAGATGGCGTGCTTGCGGTTTTAGATGAATGTAAGGGCATGAGCGTTCTGGACAATGATATTGTCTCCAGGCTGGATAATCCCGGGCCCGGCCCCCAGGTAATAGAACATGTAATGGATATCCATAAGGATTATCGGCCTTTTGCATAAAAAACTCAAAAGGCCTGCCGGTTTATAATCGGCAGGCCTTTAATTTTTCATTCCATGGCCATGGTACAAAAAATAGGGTAAGGTCCAAAAAAATACTTATCCTAATCTTTTTTGGCTATTTGGCAGCCTTGGGATGGCACTCGCCGCACTTGGTCGGGGCGGCTTTGCCTTCTTTCGCTGCAGCCTTATGGCACACTTTACAATTGTCATGAATGGCTGAGTAATGGTAGCCCTTGATCTTTTCTTCCTTGCTCAGCTTTGGTTCCCTTGGCGCCTTGGCTTCGCTGTGGCATGCATCACACTTCTGGACCGCATCCCCCTCTTTCCACACGTTTTTGCCGTCCTTATACACATGGTGACATTCGGCACAGGCAATACCGTAATCCACATTATGTTTCGCGTGGCTCAAGACGACCAAGGATTTTTTGTGCTTTGCGTACACCTTTGAATCCATGGTGATGGTTTCCGGTCCCTTATCAGCCGCTACGGCTATGCCTGCCATTACCAGGCTGAAACAGACCGCAACCAACAGAGATAATACTTTTTTACTTCTCATCCCGCATACTCCTCCTTGTTATAATTAATAAATGAATGATGATTCACTGAATAATCTCATAATTGAGCTTTTGAAATTTGTCAATAAGGAAATGAAATCACATCTAACGCCAATGCCGGGCCGTGGTCCCATATTTTGTCGAAATGGCATCAAAATCCTTTACAATTCTTTCATCGCGTTGGTATGATGCATGACCAATGCGTACTTGCTGACAGTTATTGTTCTTGTTCAGCGCATTTTTTGGAGGTTACAGAGTGAAAATAGTATATGATCCGGATATATCGACCACGCTTTATTCTTCTATTAAAGAAGTTATAAAGGAGTCAATAGAAGCTCCATGCTCCTGCGGATGTGATGAAATTTACGTTTCATTACAGGAGGAGAATAAGATAGATGTTAAGTGTTACGATTGCGGTACCAGCTTTTTCGAGCTTGAGGTGGAAATAGATGAAGAAACAACCAATCACTGAAGAGGGGGTTGTCTGAAATATAATTCCGCTCAAAAAGCCTGAGATGCACCTTTGAGAGGCAATGTTGAATTGTGAATGTTGAATTGTGGAAGAAGATCTAAAAAACACATACTTTAATTCAACAGTCAACGTTTCAAATTTTCGTTAACATCTGAACCTTTGAACCCTGAATTTTTGAACGGTTACTTTTTTGTCAGGGCCTGAGTAATTCAAATCCTGTAGTTGGCTCGAAAGCACGAACTGCTGTTGTGTCGACTAATTCAAATAATATTACCTCCATTATATGCCAGACCTTCACACCTTTGCGAACACATCCGGTTACAGAGGATGTGTTTCTTCCACAGGCCATATGCATATGCAATACAGGTTTACCTTTTTTATCGGGGAAAATCGTTCCTGTCCCGGCTATCTCATGGACATTATCAAGAATATGTTCCATGGGAATAATTGGTTTTTTGCGTCCATGTTCAGGGCCTACTATAAGTTTACTACCTTTGTCGGCCCCGCCAAGAATGATTAAACTTGCTGCTTTAATAGATTTTTCACGGGAAAATTTTTCAATTTCTTCATGAACAATATCTCCATCTTCAAGTCGAATAATAAAAATTCTTCCCTGTTTAGCCTGTGAGTATCTCATGGTTTCCCCCCTTTAACACTTATAATGCTTATCAAAAAACAATCCATACGGTAAATTATTTTTATTGCAATTATGCCTTAAATCGCTGGAGTTTACTACGTTATGAATTCATATTTCAGGAAAAAGCAGCCTAAGAGCACTTTTTCCGTAGGTTATCTGGTGTCTGCATTCATAATATTGTTACTCTTTTCTGTGGTGGCATTAATCAGCGCTGCGGGCATCTATCGGATATCAGTAGAGGGATCGAAAAATCTGCTTGAGAACCGGGCAGTGGACATAGCTGTGAGCCTTGGCTTTACCTTGGAAAGGATCGGTCTCAGGAACGAGCTTTTCCCCGAACTTATAGCTACTGACAGATGGGATGACCTTGCCTTTCTGGTTCTTTATGATCAGGATGGTACTGTGTTGCTCCATTCCAATCCTCTAATGGTGGGAAGAAGCCGGACTGATTTCAATATAGAAAGAGTGATTTCGGAGAAACAGCCAACGACTCATTTTTCTACCCTTGCAACTGGAGAAGAGGTATTTGTCCTGGATTTTCCTTTGCATCTTCACTTTTCTGAACAAGGCGATAGCGGCAGTGAGAATAATATTGATCTTAAACAGTCCGGCGCGACGGAGGAAATTGAGCCTATTGACAACGCAGGGGCTTACTGTCTGAGAGTTTCTCTTCATCCATACCCGGCCCAAACAATTCTCAGGAAGGCCAATCTTCAACTTATTTTAATTGGATTTTTCCTTACCACCTTATGGGTGCTGACGTTCTTTTTTCTCTGGGCATGGCATAGGAATTATCGTCTGGAGGCCAGGCTGCGTAAACAGAAGCGAATGGCGGCTTTGGGTGAGATGGCCGCAGTCCTGGCCCACGAGATACGAAATCCATTGAGCAGCATAAAGGGTTTTGCTCAGCTTTACCTGGAGGGTACAACAGATCCCCATGAAAGGGCGGATTTTTCCGTCATTGTGGAGGAATCCAGGAGGCTTGAGGGCTTGACTGCTGATCTCCTCACTTATGCAAAGCCTGCTATGCTCAATGAAGAAAAGTTTGATACAGAGAGATTTTGCCATGAGATTAAAAGGAGAATTGTTCCTTTAAGAGGTGGTGTGAAGTTTCACACGTCATGTGAAAAATTGGAACTGCGTCTTGACAGAGAAAAATTGATGCAAGTGGTTTTTAATCTGGTACAAAATGCCATTGACGCAGTAAGTGAAATCAAAGGAGGCGAAATCTGGTTCAGCGTGAAATCCAGTGGCCCTGTTTTGATGCTTACAGTAGAGGACAACGGCCCCGGGTTGGCCCTAGACGTAAATAAGCGTATTTTTGAGCCTTTTGTTACTACCAAGGCAAAAGGAACCGGACTAGGGCTTGCCATAGTAGGCCGTTTGTTAGAGGCTATGGGTGGTGAGATAAATTTCAGCGACCGCGAAGACGGCGGCGTAATTGTTAAGATTACATTACCATACCATTGAACGGTTACGATAATTGAGGGATTTAGGGATTGAGCAAAAATAAAGATACCAAGACAATCTATGTATGCCGGTCATGCGGCCAGACTTCGGCCAAGTGGCTTGGCCGTTGTCCCGGATGCGGGGCATGGCATACAATGGTGGACGAGCCTGTAAATACTCTTGTTAGAAAAGGCCGAAGTCTTTTTGCCGTGAGTCAATCTGCTCCTTTACCCCTGCTGGAAGTGTCTACAGACGTTGATGATGCCAGAATTCTTATTGGGATGAATGAAATGGACAGGGTGCTGGGCGGAGGGCTGGTGCCCGGCAGCCTGGTGTTATTAGCCGGCGAGCCTGGCATAGGTAAGTCTACATTGCTGCTGCAGATACTCTGCCGTCTGGCCTCTAATCAAAAACAAAAAAAAGTTTTATATGTCAGCGGGGAAGAATCATTGGCCCAGATCAGGATGAGGTCTGAGCGTTTAGGAAAGATCCCGGAAGGTCTGTGGGTTGCGTGTGAGTCGGAACTTGATCGGATTATTAACATGGTGGAGGAACAGGGTCCTTCTATTTTGGCTGTAGATTCCATACAGACATTGCTCTGCGACGAGATATCTTCGGCTCCAGGGAGCGTGGCCCAGGTCCGGGAGGCCACTGCACGGCTTATGCAGCTTGCCAAGTCCAAGGGCGTACCGACGATACTTGTGGGTCATGTGACAAAGGAAGGGGCTATAGCAGGCCCCAGGGTACTTGAACATCTGGTAGACACTGTATTGTATTTTGAAGGTGATCGGAGCCACACCTTCCGGCTTCTGAGGACTGTAAAAAATCGTTATGGTCCAACTCATGAGATAGGTGTCTTTGAGATGACCGAGGCTGGGCTGAGACAAGTTCCCAATCCCTCTGAGGTCTTCCTTGGTCAAAGGCCAAAAGCGGTTCCCGGATCTGTAGTCGTGCCGTGTATGGAAGGTACCCGCCCCATTCTGGTGGAAATCCAGGCCCTGGTGAGTCCTTCACACCTGTCAATGCCAAGGCGGACTTCAACCGGTATTGATAGTAATCGTCTGGCCTTGCTCATTGCGGTTGCAGAAAGACATCTGGGTGTGGCACTTTATGACCGGGACATCTTCATAAATGTGGCAGGCGGGCTTAAGATATCAGAGCCGGCGAGTGAACTTGCCGTAATAATGGCTATGGTCTCAAGTCTCAGGGATATTCCCCTGGATATGGACACTGCTGTCTTTGGAGAAGTCGGTCTAACTGGAGAGGTGAGGGCGGTTGGAAGGACGGAATTGAGACTCAACGAGGCTGCCCGTCTGGGGCTCAAGAGGTGCATTATTCCTCAGGCTGGATCTGCTCGTCTCAAGTTCTCAGATAGCCTGGAGATCCTTTCAGTGAGAAGAATAGATGAGGCAGCAGCGGCAATGTCTGAAGTCTCTTGACAGTCAGTTAACCCTGGCCTACATTCACGCATATTATTTGACATTGGCCTTGAAGCGGGTTGCCTTGGCAGGAATGCCGGGGTTCAGCCCTTTATTTTTGATAATAGGAGATAGATAGATCATGTCTGGAAACAAATTGATACATGTAACAGATACAGAGTTTGAATCTCAGGTCCTAAAAGCTGATAAGCCCGTACTGGTTGATTTCTGGGCTAGCTGGTGCGGACCGTGCCTGGCCATTGCACCGGTCGTTGAGGAACTGGCCGACGAATATGACGGGAAAGTAGTAGTAGCTAAGATGGACGTAGACAAGAGTCCTGCTACTCCGGGCAGGTATGGAATCAGAGCTATCCCCACCTTAATCCTTTTTAAGGACGGGCAGGTTGTAGAGCAGATTACCGGTGCAGTGGGGAAGGCTGTTATCGAATCCGCTATTAATAAGGCATTGTCCTAATCAGTGTTTGAACGAAAAAACCGTTCAGACACAATTTTGAATTCTAAATTTTGAATGTTGAATTAAGGTATCAGCATTTACCATTCAGTATTGCCTATAAAGGTCTGTGATGAATAGACTGGATTATCGAATAAGAAGCCATGAGGCATTATCTGCAAGATGTCTTGTGCTTTTATGCCTTTTAATTATCGGCATTTTTGCCGGATGTGCAGGCAAGGACAGCGGCATTGAGGCCGATAAAGATGAAGGCGTATTTTCATGGTTTCGTTCTGCAGCCGGGCCCCCGGAACCTGAAAGCGAGGTTGATCTGTCTGACAAGGCCATGGACTACTTTGTACATGGGCGCTATATCCTGGCAGAGGAGATATTTCAAAAGGTCAGGGATCGCTATCCCTTCAGCCCGTATGCTACGCTTGCGGAATTACGCCTTGCAGATTGCAAGTTTTATATGGGCGATTATGACGAAGCTATCTCCCTTTATGAGGAGTTTGAAAAGCTTCATCCCACCAACGAGGCAGTAATATATGTGATCTATCAGGAGGGCTCCTGCTATTACAGATTAATGGAAGGCCCTGATCGTGATCAGACCTCCACCCACAAGCTCATTGAGACGTATGAGCGGCTCCTTAACAGATATCCGGATAGTCCATACAGTTACGAGGCCCGTAAACAAATGGCAGAGGCAAAGGACCGTTTGGCCCAGCACGAGGTTTTGGTGGCCCGATGGTATATTCGGACTGGGCAGGTACCACAGGCCGAAGACCGTCTGGAGACTGCTATGGACCTTTATCCGAATACTTCGGCAGGAGTGAAGGCTGCGCGTCTTCTAAAAGAGGAAAGGATATCTCAGCAGACCTCTACGATCGAGACAGACAGAATAAAAGAATCAGAGGAATCCTGGTGGAGGCGTCTGATACCCTTTATCTCCGAACTAAATTAAGCGATTAGCTGTTAGCCTTTAGCTGTTAGCTTTGGAAAATGGTTCATCACGGATTAGTGTGGAAGTTCGTGATGAACAGCTATTAGCTTCCTGTAATCATTAAACTAATAGCTAAAAGCTAATCGCTCGATTTAAAATAAGTGGCAGGAAACGCGCCTGTTGTTTTCTAGGCGCAAATTTTCAGGCTCTATCTTTCTGCAAATATCCATGGCCTTAGGGCAACGGTCCTGAAAGACGCATCCTGAAGGAATCGAATCCAAAGCAGGGACATTCCCTGGAATGGAAGTGAGACGCTTGGCGTCTGCGGGAATACAGTATGGTACCGAATCCAGAAGACCCTGGGTGTATGGATGGAGTGGATTGTCAAAAAGATCACGCACGAGGGCCTCTTCGACTATTTTCCCTGCATACATTATAAGTACTCTGTGCGCTATCTGGGCCACTACTCCAAGGTTGTGGGTTATGAGCAGGAGGCTGAGATCATACTGTTCCCTGAGCCTGTTCAGGAGTTCAAGAATTTGGGCTTGTATGGTTACGTCCAGGGCAGTAGTGGGCTCATCTGCTATCAAAAGCTTTGGTTGACATGCAAGGGACATGGCTATCATAGCCCTTTGACGCAGTCCACCTGAGAGCTGATGAGGGTAAGTTGTGATTCTTTCTTCCGGTGCCGGCATTCCCACCTGTTTTAAAAGCTCAATAGTCCATTCACGAACCTGTTTTTTGGGAAGTTTGATATGGGTTGTTATGGCTTCTGAAATCTGGTTTCCGATTGTGAAGACCGGGTTGAGGGCGGTCATAGGCTCTTGAAAGATCATGGCTATTTCCTTTCCTCTGATGCTGCACAATTGACCAAGGGTAAGGTCCATGAGATCTGTGTTCTCAAATACGATTTCCCCCCTTTTTACGTTGAATGGAGGATTTGGAAGCAGGCCCGGCAAGGAAAGGGCTGTAACGCTTTTTCCGCAACCGGATTCGCCAACAAGACAGACACTTTCCCCTTTTTTGATATAAAAAGAAAGATCCCTTACAGGGAATACAGGCCCCTTATTGGTCCGGATCTCAATTTCAAGCCCTTTTACAGAAAGGAGGATATTATTGCTCACAATTTTTGATCAACTTATTTATCTCCCGTTTCTAATCACTTGAACATTGATTTCACGTCCTGCAGGCTTAAGCTGTACTATTACTTCAAAAAGATTCGACATATGACTGATTGTAGACGGAATGTTATCAGGTTGCTCGATGTTGTCTTCTCTGTGAATCATTACAGTGAACCATGCAGGGAAACTGTGTTCCTCGGCCAGTGCCTTGAGTTTGCTCAATGATACCTGATCAGTTTTGTCGAATGGCAACCCATCTAACAAGACTATCTGTGGAAAGAATATGCCCTGTTCAGTGAGATCGTTTAGACGTTCTTCAAGCCGTTTTACGCTGAAGTCCTCAATATTAAATGTCATAATAAAACGGTGGGGAAGGATCGTCTCCCACATTACATTGGTATTATTTAACTCGTATTGATCTGATATGCGATGGAGGACTTCCTCGTACCAGAGACATACCTTTTTTATCGGTTGCCCCAGACATATATGAAGTACGTTTTTCCCGCTGAGCAAGCTATCCAGAGCCAGATACATCAGGAAAGAGGTTTTGCCCTCTCCGGCCCTGGCAAGTATTGCGCCGCATTGTCCTTCTCCTAGAAGGTGGCTGGCATCTTCCTTGATAAATTTCATCTGATTTTTAAGAATTAAATTGTTTTCAGACATATTAAAGACCTTTTTTCTTTCCCTCGGCTGCCTTTTTTATCAATTCGGCCGCCACATTTTTGGGTACCTGACGATAGGTGGAAAATTCCATGGTGAACTGAGCCTTTCCCTGGGTGCCTGAGCGTAGGGTTGTGGAGTAACCGAACATTTCGGCAAGTGGAACATCAGCCTCTATTACGCTTATATTTCCTTCGTCCTGTGTACCCAGGATCATCCCCCTCCGCTGGTTAAGTGACCCCATTACAGCTCCCTGGAATTCAGTCGGAGTCTCCACAGCCACCTTCATTATAGGTTCCAGTATGACAGGTCTGGCCTTTCTGTAGCCTTCCAGAAAGGCCCTTCGGGATGCTGCCTGAAAAGCCATGTCAGAAGAGTCCACTGGGTGGGATTGACCGTCGTTGATGACAATTTTTACTCCTGTAACAGGAAAGCCCAACAACTGTCCTTTCTCCATACTTTTCTTGAAGCCTTTTTCGCAGGAAGAGATAAACTCCGTGGGTATGGCACCACCGACTATCCTGTTTTCAAA
>JAYEMY010000246.1:0-2392 GCA_034718455.1 Thermodesulfobacteriota bacterium | reverse complement strand
ACCCGATCTGGGGGGGATTTGGCGCTGCACCGAAATTCCCAACACCTCACTACCTCACGTTTCTCTTGAGATGGCACAAGCGGAGCGGCGATTCAAGGGCCATGGAAATGGTGGAAAAGACCCTGAATACTATGAGAAGTGGTGGTATCTTTGATCAGATCGGCCTTGGTTTCCACCGCTATTCAGTGGATGAAAAGTGGCTGGCCCCGCACTTTGAAAAGATGCTCTACGATCAGGCCTTGCTGGCCATGGCTTATATAGAGGCATATCAGACAACAGGCAAGATCAAGTTCGCCCAGGTAGCGCGCGAAATATTTACCTATGTGTTGCGCGACATGACCTCCCTTGAGGGTGGATTTTATTCGGCAGAAGATGCTGACAGCGAAGGCAAGGAAGGACTGTTTTATCTCTGGACTCCTCTGGAGATCAAAGAACACCTTGGAAAAGAGCCGGGCGATCTCTTCTGCCGCTTCTATGACATTACAGAGCCAGGCAATTTTGAAGAAGGGCGCAGCATTCCCCATGTGCCTGTATCTACCCAAAACTTTGCGGCAAAAGAGGGCATGGAGCCGAGAAAACTTGAGACGCTTCTCAAAAATGCCAGAGACAAACTCTTTGATGCCCGAAAAAAACGGGTTCATCCCCTGAAAGACGACAAGATCCTGACCTCCTGGAACGGTCTTATGATCGCTGCCCTTGCCAAGGGATGCCAGGTCCTTGGCGATCAAGCATATGCAGATGCAGCCAGAATGGCTGCCGGCTTCATCTTAGAAAATCTCAGAACAGCCGGTGGCAGGCTTCTCCGCCGGTACAGGCAAGGGGAGGCAGTCTGTCCAGGATACCTGGATGACTATGCCTTCTTGGTCTGGGGCCTGATCGAATTGTATGAGGCCACCTTTGAGATTTCCTATCTCGAGGAGGCCATGGTCCTCAATCAGGAAATGATAGACATTTTCTGGGATGAACAAAAAGGCGGGCTTTATTTTACAGGAAAGGGAAACGAACTTTTGATCACGCGAAGCAAAGAGATCTACGATGGGGCCCTTCCATCTGGCAACTCGGTGGCGGCCCTGAACTTTTTGCGCCTGGGCCGCATGACAGGAAATCTCGATCTGGAGCAAAGGGCTGACCAATTGACCAGGGTTTTTGCCGCAGAGGTTACGGAGCATCCTATGGCTTACACACAACTATTGGTTGCCCTTGATTTCATGGTCGGCCCAAGCCAGGAGATTGTCATAGCTGGAGACCCTGACCTGGAGACCACGCGGGCCATGCTTAATGTTGTCCAGAGAAGGTTTCTGCCCAACAAGGTCTTGCTTGTGCGCCCGGACGGGGCAGAGGGGAAAAGGCTTGCTACTTTGTCTCCCTTTGTGGAGCCCATACATTCCGTGGATCATCAACTTACGGTTTACCTGTGTGAGCAATACAGTTGCAAGAAACCGATAACCAAGGTTAGTGAGTTAAAGACAGTACTTCATTGATCCCATCTCACGAGGCCTTAATGACGGCGAACTCAGGATTTTTCACATGAAGAAGGGAGGCCTATAATGAAAAAAGTGGTAACGGCAGGCCTGAGTGGCTGGAAAAATTCTACCGGGCCTTTAAAAGCGGAAGTTCCGAATTGGTTAGGAAGGAGATTCTCATAGACAAGGAAGTAAAGATCTATACAACCCCCGGGTGTCCATATTGCAAAATGGCAAAGGAACTCCTCTCGCAAGAAGGGGTGCCGTTTACTGCTTATGATGTCAAAAAAGACAAGGAAGCCCTGAAGGAAATGAAGAGAATATCCAGCGGTGCCCTCAGTGTGCCTGTGATATCAGTGTGCAACGAGGTGATGGTGGGATTTGACCGTGGTCGCCTTGAACAAGCCTTGATGTGCCTTGAGCAAAGCTCAAAGATTGAGTAAGCAGTCAGGAGGTAACTATGGCCAGCGTAACCATTTATTATACAGACGGTTGTCCTTTTTGTGCAAAGGCAAAATCGTTCCTGGCGGAAAAAGGGATCAGTTACGAAGGAATTGAAGTCCTGCCAGGGTCAAAAATGCCTGGAGGGAGATGAAAGAGAAGACCGGCAGCGGCTCTCTTCCGCAGATCCTGATCGGAGATGAACCGGTCGGAGGATACTGTGATCTGGTTCATCTGGAGGCCAGCGGAGAGTTAAGTCAGAAACTGGGGCTGGCCGGGGAAGGGGAGATTACTCCCCTTTACGACGTGATTATTATCGGAGGCGGCCCGGCTGGTCTGAGTGCCGCAGTATATGCTGCCAGAAAGGTCCTAAAAACCCTTCTTGTAAGCAAAGATATCGGCGGGCAGGTGGCCTGGACTTACGATGTGGATAACTACCTGGGTTTCAGCCAGGTGGATACTGCCGATCTCATCGCAAAATTTGAAGA
>JAYEMY010000245.1:0-2419 GCA_034718455.1 Thermodesulfobacteriota bacterium | reverse complement strand
CCTGGAAAATAGAATTTAATCTTTGACATAGAAGGTAATGGGGGACAAGAGGGCAGGGGGACGGGGAAAAGGCAGAGGTCGGAAGGCAGAGGACAGACGACAGACGACGGAAGACAGAGGACAGACGACGGAAGACGGAGGACAGAGGACGGAGGGCGGGGAAGGACAGAGGGCAGGGGGACGGGGAAGGACAGAGGGCAGAAGTCAGATGTCGGAGGTCGGAGCAGATTCTTTTATCAGATGGCCTTTTTTGAATCTTTTAAGATCCATCACTTCGAATGTATATGCTTTGCCTACTTTATAGGCCGATATTCTGCCTGTTTTGATCCACCTCCTGAGAGTTACAGATGATATACCAAGATATTCCGATGCCTGTTTCAGATTAAATGGTTTGCTTGCGATTTTGTCCTGCCATTCCTTTACGTCCAGAATCTCAGGGAGATCGTGATGAGTGCCTTTTATTCCGAATTCTATAATGTGACGCGCGATTTTTTCTCTTTCCTCCATTGGAAGAAGGTATATTTCTTTTAAATATCTTTTCGAGACCTTTGAATTTCTTCCTTTTGTGTCATTCCCGCGAAAGCGGGAATCTATAAAGCCTTTGATATAACTGGATTCCCGCCTACGCTGGAATGACAATTTTATGTTTGTTTCGATAAATTCAAAGGTTTCAAAGCATCCCTGAAAGATATATTCGATGAAGTTGAATCCGTTTTCGGAAAAGAATCGGCTTTGGGCCGAAATGTAAAAATGTTTCTTTGTCAAAGATATACCGGCAAAAGACTGAAAGATATTGGCGCTTGTTTCGAGGTTGGAGAATCCGGCGTGTCCCAGGCATGCAGGCGTGTTAAGGATAAAATAAGAAAAGACAAAAAGCTTGAAAGAAAAATCTCAAAGATTGAAAAAAAGATAAAAGTGTGAAGAATGAAGACCTGCCCCCTACTTATGACAGGTCCCAGGGTATGGCGTAGTCATATTCGGATAGCTGAATAATGCCTGAGCATGGGGCAATGACTAAACCTTTGGCAATGTTAATCTGTGAATATCTTTTACGAAATGCGGAGATTCCCATGGTGTCGCGGCGGGAAGGGTTGGTTTTAGCTTTTATCTCAATTGGGTGAAGAATTCCGTTATATTCCAGTATAATATCAACTTCCGCACCGCTGTATGCCCTCCAGTGATAAAAATTAGGCGTTGGTGATAAAAAAGCGGTCTGTTTTCTTAATTCGGCTGCAACCGCAGTTTCAAAGAGCGCCCCCCAGAGAGGATGACCACCTATGGATTTAGGGGTGGATATGGCTTGGGTCGAGCAGGCAAGGCCTGTGTCTGCAATATATCCTTTTGGTTTGTTACTGACCCTTTTTATGAGGTTTCCTGAATATGCAGGAATCTCAAACCACTGAAAAGTAGTTTTTAAAATATCGAGCCATCTTTGAGCTGTTTGAGGCGTCATGCCCAATTCTCTGCCCATTTGGCTGTGGTTTATTTCCTGAGCTGTTAAGGCGGAAACAAGTTGAAGAAATCTTCCAAATAGCTGCAAATTTGATACTTCCGCAAGAAGTCTTACATCTCGTTCAATATAAGTGCGCTGGTAAGCATTGAGAAAATCGGGGATGACTTCAATTGCAAGGAATTGTGATTCCGGCAAAAAACCGCGCCAGAGCTGTTCGTAGAGGGTTGTTTCATGTGCAAGTCGTGACTGGCTTATGGATAGAAATTTATCCGGCTCAGTTAGCCATCGTGCAATCCATGGCATAGTTGAATCGCTTTGGCTGATTTCAAGCAGACAAAAACTGTCCAGATCCAGAAAAACAGCTCGGCCGGCAAGACTTTCCGACATGGATTTCATTACGCCCCATTGTTGGGAGCCTGTAAGAATGTATTGTCCTGGTGAGCGGTTAAGGTCAATACGTCGCTTTATCGAGGCAACCAGCTCCGGAGCATACTGGATTTCATCAAGAATCAGGGGAGGAGGATGATTATTCAGGAAAAGTTCGGGATCCTGCCGGGCGTTTTCAATATCAATAACAGGGTCAAAAACAACAATTTCCGCGTCCTTACCCAATGTATTTTGGAGCAATGTACTCTTTCCGACTTGCCTGGCCCCACTGACAACAACTACAGGAAAGGATTCAGTTAGCTTATAAAGTTTGTCTGTTAATATTCTCCTGATGTACATGGTGTAATATTAGTGATAGCATCATTAAAAGTCAAGTATTTTATTTATTACCCAATATTTCCTGCCTGGGAAAAAACAACGAGTGGGCCTGCGGGACGTCCTTAAATAGTTAAATAGTGCCTGAACGAAAATCAATAAAGCCTTATTTTACAGGTAGTTAGTAGCAAAAATCAAGCCGAAGATCGTCGATTAAGTGCGTTTTAATAGCCATTGTTGCTTTACACTGATTCTTAAATATGT
>JAYEMY010000244.1:0-9970 GCA_034718455.1 Thermodesulfobacteriota bacterium | reverse complement strand
CCAAATTCTGTTGTTCCGCCTCTGATCGCTTTCTCTTACTGGAAAACGCTTCCGGCATTATCTCAAGCGCCTGCTTCTTCCAAGTGTTAATTTGGGTCGCATGAACACCATATTTTGCGGTGATTTCAGCTATCGTCTTCTGCCCCTTAATGGCCTCCAACGCCACCTTCATTTTGATCTGTTGGGTATGTCTCTTTCGTATTACTGACATCTGTTTTCTCCTTGATGGAGAGGTGAAAATTCTATCTTAATTGGTGATCCAGATTTTGAGGAGTATTATAGTTTCCGTTCAGGCACTAATTAAAATTCTTTAGCGTCTATTTATGGGCGAATATTCGTGGTATTCTAGTAAACAGCTTATTCGTCCGATGAAATAATATAGGACTAAAAGGAACCCAAGTTTAGCTGTCTTGTCAGGGCGACCAGACCGATGGCCATTAGCGTTTAGTTTTGAAAAATCAGGGCATGGAGATGCGGACAGACCAATGAAAAAAAACTTCGTAGAACATCTTAACGAGAAAGTCATGTTGGGAGATGGCGCCTTTGGGACCTATCTCTTTGAAAAAGGTATAGACCTCACAAAGAACACTGATTTGCTTAACATCAGCGATCCAGACCTGGTCTATTCCATTCATGAGGAATACATTCGGGCCGGAAGCGAACTCATTGAGACCAATACCTTTGGTGCCAATAGTTTCAAAATGCTCAGGGTCGGCCATGAGCAGAAGGTGCGAGAAATTAATCTTAAGGGAGCTGAGCTTGCATGCCGGGCTGCAGGGCATGAAATCTTTGTAGCCGGATCAATCGGCCCGACAGGTGTAAATTTTCCACTTGAGAATGATAAAGTTGAGTCCGGCACAGTACAGGAGGCCTTTGTTGAGCAGATGAATGCCCTGTTGGAAGGTGGGGTGGATCTGTTCATTCTTGAGACCTTTACTTACCTGGACGAACTGCTTTTGGCCATTGAAGCGGCCAGAAGAATTGCACCCGAGATCCCGATTGTAGCCCAGATGGTCTACCCATTCCAAGGGCGGACAGCCATCGGCCTGGACGCCTTGGATTGTGGCAGGGCAACAGCCGCTGCAGGGGCCACGGTCGTTGGCACCAATTGCGGACGGGGCGTCAAGGCCATGCTTTCAGCAGTTGAGCGTCTGTCTCCCATCAAGGATGCAGTTTTTCTTTCAGCATTTCCCAATGCCGGACTCCCTGAAATCGTAGAACACCGCATGGTGTATTCGACACCACCGGCCTATATGGCCGACAAAGTGGCCGAAATGGTCAAGGTTGGAGTCCGGTTGATCGGCGGGTGCTGCGGTACTACACCGGCCCATATTCATGAATTCAGAAAGCACCTCCACCTCAAGAGACACAAGGCCATACGGGCTGTAACCAGCGTAGAGAAATCCTCTGATTTGCCTGAAGGCAGAGAGGACTCCATCGGCAGGGGCGGAATGATCGAGAGCCTGAGATCCGACCGTATACCTGTACTTGTGGAAGTAGATCCTCCCAGGTATCTGGATATAGATGGAGTCCTTACCGGAGCACGTGCCTTAGCCGAGGCGGGCGCTGATGCCATCACTCTTGCCGAACACCCTCTGGCCGTTTTGCGGGCGGACAATCTGTCCCTTGCACACAGGATACGGGAGGAGACCGGGATACAGACAGTGCTTCATCTAACCTGTAGGGATCGGAATATCTTGGGTCTTCAGGCACAGATTATGGGAGCCCATGTCCTTGGATTAGAGGCCATCTTGGCTATAACCGGAGATCCGGCTACCTCCACGGATCAGCCCGGTGTGAGCGGAGTATTCGATGTCCGATCCTTTGGCCTGGTGCAGATGATAGATCAGTTCAACCGCGGGCTGAACATGGCAGGGGCCTCAATGAAAAGGCGGACCGATTTTTCTATTGGTGTGGCCTTCAGCTATCATCCCGCCAATCCTGATCTCCAGATCAGCAGGCTGGAACGAAAGGCCGATCTGGGTGCAAATTTTGTCATGACGCAACCAATTTTTGATCGAGATGCCGTAGAGGCCATGATGGAACGGACACAACACCTGGATCTCTTGGTTTTTACAGGTATCTTTCCCCTCATATCTGCCAGAAATGCGGATTTTCTGCACAACGAAATCCCAGGCATTTCAATTCCCAGGGAGATTAGAGAACATCTGTGGAAGTATGAAAAGGTCGAAGATCAACGAAAGGCGGCCTTAGACCTCACCAGGAAGCTGATTGACGACATCACTCCATTCGCCGGCGGACTTTATCTGATCAGTCCTCTCAACAAATGGGAGATCCCATTGACGCTGGTACAGGAACTAAGAGCCTCCGGGCACTGACGGAGCTCAATAACATAACTGTCATGGGATCTGATATTTCATCTCTAACTTCACTGATCAAATTGACTGTCAGGCGCAAGGAACTTTTTGAACCTGGGGCCAAGATAGTAACGGCTGTTTCAGGCGGGCCGGATTCGGTCTGCCTGCTGCACATTCTGCATCTATTGAGCAGCCAATGGGAACTGTGCCTTGAAGTGGCCCACTTCGAGCACGGCATCAGGGGCAGGGAATCCAGAGACGATGCCCGTTTTGTAGAGAAATTGTCCCATGATTTTGGCCTCGGTTTTTCCATCGAGCATGGGAATGTCCGGGCCTTTGCCGCCAAAGAAGGCATGGGAATTCAGGAGGCCGCTCGAATCCTCAGGTACGAATTTCTGGAACGTGTACGTGCCGATACTGAGAGCACGTATATTACCACAGCACATACTGCTGACGACCAGGCGGAAGAAGTACTGCTGCGGCTGGTCAGAGGTGCAGGTCTTCCAGGACTCAGTGGGATTCCGTGGGTAAGAGATAACCATATAGTCCGTCCGCTGCTGGGTGTAACCAGGCAGCAGATCCTGGGCCATCTTAAAGGCTATGGCATCCCATTCGTAATAGATCAATCTAATAATAGCAGGGCATATCTGCGCAATCGTGTTCGCAAAGACCTCCTGCCGCTTCTGATTGAGGATTTCAACCCTGCTATTGTGCGTACTATTAATCGCGCGGCAGAGATGCTGGCAGAAGATCATCAGTTGTTAGAAAAGATGGCAGAAGGGGCATACCAGGATTCTTTGTCATCCTCTTCCCTGGCAGGAAAACTGAGATTCAGTGTAAAAAAGATTAAGGGGCATCCAGGGCCGATTCGCCGCAGGATCTACAGAATGGCTCTGAGGGATTTAAAACTATTCAGCGGCAGGGTGAGAGCCGACCATCTCTTGGGGATAGATAACCTGGTTACTACCTGTAAAGACCCTTGCGCCTCATGCAGGCTGCCCGGAGGTGCCATAGCCTTTAGAAGATATGAAGAGCTGTTTATTTCCTCTTCCTGCCCGGAAGAACTGATTGTAGATTCAAAAAGCAAGAGTTGTTCCATAATCGTAACCGGACCTGGACGCTGGCCTGCCCCTTGTGGGAAGGGGTATGTGGAGATTTCCATCTCAAATGTTGCAGGTGACTTCATGTCCCGAAATCGAAAAGAGTATTTCATGCCACTGTGGTTGAATCCTGAGGCCGTTAAGTTTCCTCTGGATCTCAGGACAAGAAGGCCTGGGGAAATTTTTTGGCCCCTGGGCGCCCCAGCACCTTTTAAGCTCAAAAAATTCCTGATCTCAAGCAAAATTCCCCGTGAGGTCAGAGGCCTTTTGCCATTACTCACCATAGGCATGGAAGTAGTGGCAGTAGTGGGGGTTGAAGTTTCTCATCCCTATAGGCTCGTTCAAACAAGCGGAAAGGCTCTATCCCTTAAGTGGATAAAGTAAAATAATTATTGTATTAAATTCGTTATTTTGATTTATTATGTATTTTGATTTATGTTAAAAAAATATACTATTGTAGCGGAGGATTACTTTTGAATACCTTTTACAGGAATTTGAGCCTGTGGCTTGTTATTGGCCTTATAATGGTCTTTATATTTAATCTTTTTAATGAGCCCCAAAAATCAATACAGGAGATCCCTTACAGCGACTTTTTGGAATATGTTGAAAAAGGTGAGGTGATCGGCGTTGTTATCCAAGGAGAGAAGCTTGACGGTACATTTGAGAACCAGGCACCTTTTCTCACTGTAATACCTGCCCAGGATCCCGATATGATGCATTTGTTAAAAGAAAAAGGGGTTACTATCCAGGTAAAACCAATCGAGGATACACCTTGGTATCTGGCATTGCTGATTTCCTGGTTTCCCATGTTGCTCCTCATAGGCGTATGGATTTTTTTCATGAGACAGATGCAGACAGGGGGTGGCCGCGCTATGTCATTTGGTCGCAGCAAGGCCAAACTTGTTACTGATGAGAGTACTAAGGTTACTTTTAAAGACGTGGCAGGTATAGAAGAGGCCAAGGAGGAACTGGAGGAAATAATCGACTTTTTAAAAGATCCCAAAAAGTTCACCCGTCTCGGAGGAAGAATTCCAAAGGGTGTCCTTCTGATCGGGTCACCGGGTACTGGGAAAACTCTTCTGGCCAGGGCTATAGCAGGGGAAGCGGATGTGCCGTTTTTCACTATCAGCGGGTCTGACTTTGTGGAAATGTTTGTTGGTGTAGGTGCTTCCAGGGTAAGAGACCTCTTTGTCCAGGCAAAGAAGAATGCACCATGCATCATTTTTATTGATGAGTTAGATGCAGTAGGCCGTCACAGGGGTGCCGGTCTCGGGGGCGGACATGATGAAAGGGAGCAGACGTTAAATCAGCTCCTGGTGGAAATGGACGGTTTTGAGGGCGCTGAAGGGATCATTTTGGTTGCAGCTACCAACAGGCCTGATGTATTGGATCCGGCCTTGTTAAGACCCGGCCGTTTTGATCGACAGGTTGTTGTCCCTATACCCGATCTGGGGGGACGTGAAAAGATATTGAAGGTACACGTGAATAATATTCCGCTTGGACCGGATGTCGAATTGTCAGTCATTGCCAGGGGTACACCGGGGTTTTCCGGGGCCGACCTCGAAAATCTTGTAAATGAGGCGGCCCTTTTTGCGGCCAGAGAAAACAAAGAAACCGTAAGCATGGTCGACTTTGAGAAGGCAAAAGACAAGGTGCTTATGGGCACTGAGAGAAAAAGCCTTATCATTTCAGATGAGGAAAAACGCATAACTGCTTACCATGAAGCAGGACACACATTAGTAGCGAAAAATCTCCCCGGCACTGATCCGATTCATAAGGTGACCATCATACCAAGGGGCCGTGCCCTTGGGCTCACCCAGCAGCTCCCGGAAGAAGAGCGTCATAGCTATCCAAGGTCATATCTTCTTAACAACCTTGCAATTCTCATGGGAGGCCGGGTGGCGGAAGAACTGATAATGAATGATTTTACCACCGGAGCGGGAAATGACATTGAAAGGGCCTCACACCTGGCGAGAAAGATGGTTTGTGAGTGGGGTATGAGTGATGGGCTTGGCCCCGTAGCATTCGGCAAAAAGGAAGAACATCCGTTTCTCGGCAGGGACTTCAGCCAGGTTAAGGATTACAGCGAGGAGACCGCCCGGAGAATAGATCAGGAGATCCTGAAAATAGTGCATGATTCATACAAACGAGCCCAATCCGTGGTTCAAGAGGATATTGATTGCCTTCACAGTATTGCTGAAGCCTTATTGGAGAAGGAATCTCTTGATGCAGCGGGTATTGAACAAATAATGAGTACATGCCGAAAAGATACTCAGGTTCAAATGGCGGGCGCCTGATACTATGAGAATGGCGCAATTATTCACCCCCTGCCAAAAAGTGTGAACGGCCATAAGGATGGCTCTCTCCAGTCTGGCTATAAAAAAGTATACATTCCGCTGGGGTTCTCGCACATATATCATGGGCGTCATAAACGTGACCCCTGATTCATTTTCAGATGGTGGAAAATTCTCTTCTCCTGAAGTGGCCAGGCGGCAGGCTGCCTTGATGGTTGCTGCCGGAGCTGACATCCTGGACATAGGAGGGGAGTCTACCCGGCCTTTCTCAGAGCCTGTTACTCTGGAAGAAGAATTGCATCGGGTAATACCTGTCATAAGGGAGATACGGGAAATCAGTGATTGCCCGATATCTGTTGATACTGTGAGGGCTGAGGTAGCCGAAGCCGCACTTTACGAGGGGGCTGACATTATCAACGATATCAGCGCACTGCGTTTTGATCCCAAAATGGCCGATGTGGCATCTGCCTTTGAAGCCCCTGTTATACTTATGCATATGAAGGGAAGTCCTAGAGATATGCAGGTGAATCCCTACTATGAAGATGTGGTCGGGGAGGTCAAGGACTTTTTGGAAAAACGTATGACCTGGGCCAATAGCAAGGGCATTTCCAAGGAAAAGATGCTGATTGATCCCGGCATTGGGTTTGGGAAAAGTTTTCAGGACAACCTGGTATTGATTAATCGCCTGGAGGACTTTACGGAGTTAGGGATGCCGGTCATGGTGGGTGTGTCGCGGAAAGCCTTTCTAGGGGCAATAGCCGGTATAGAAGAGGCAGGAGAGCGTGATGTGGCTACTCTGGGAGCGATCGCAGTATCAGCCATGAGGGGAGCGAATTTAGTGCGGGTCCATAATGTTGCCCTTACCAAACAGGTGCTCCAGGTAGTTGATGCTATTTGCAGAGAAAACCTTTAGTGAAAAAAATGTTGAATTTTGAATTTTGAATTAAGGTAAAGGGCATCCTTATCTCAAAGAATATAACCTGTGTGATTAAAGGTATATCTCTTTTAAATCTTCTTCCACAATTCAGCATTCAGCATTCAACATTATCCATAAGACAGTGTAATGTTTGAAAACCTTACTCAATATATACCAATAATTCGGTGGCAGGATGTAGTGGACATCTTGGTAGTCTCCTATATCATATACCGTGTCGTCATTCTTATCAGGGGAACCCGTGCTGTACAGATGGCAGCAGGTCTGGCTTTTATTATTGTGATTTATTTCGCAGCCGGGGAGTTGGAACTCTTCACTCTTCACTGGCTCCTGGGGACAATCCTTAGCTCTTTGTTTCTACTCATCATAATAGTGTTTCAGGACGATATTCGCAGGGCGCTGGCTCAGATGGGCCAGACTCCTTTTCCGAAACTTCGGGTAAAGACTTTCCATGCCCTTGAGGAGATTGCAAAGGCAGTCACTACTTTAACAGAAAGCCATACAGGTGCTTTGATAGTACTGGAGAGAAATGTAGGCCTGAAGAACCACCTTGAGTCGGGAGTGACAATTGACGGGGAAATAACTCGTGCTTTGCTCTGTACAATATTTGACAAGGGGACACCGTTACATGACGGTGCTGTAATTATTCAAAAAAACAGGCTTTCAGTAGCTGGGTGTGTGCTGCCCTTGAGCACGAACCCGACCATCAGCAAACGCCTGGGCACCAGACACCGGGCGGCTATAGGTATAACAGAACAGACCGATGCTGTGGTAGTAGTCGTTTCTGAAGAAACCGGCAGTCTCTCTGTGGCCATTGCCGGAAAAATCACCAGAGATATAGATCCCGGCATCCTCAGGCGTATCCTGCATAACGCCTTTGCACTTGAAGAAACTGAAAAACCATGGTGGCGGAGGAGGATAATTTAGTCTGTGCATCGGCAAAATTTTTTTCGAAAAGACTGGGTTCTCAAGTTGCTCTCACTGGGATTTGCTTTGTTGCTTTGGTTTTTTGTGGTTGGAGAGCAAAAGGCCGAGGTAAATGTTTCCATTCCACTTGAACTGGTAAATATTCCCGCTGGTCTGGTAATAGCCAACGATATTCCTTCTAATATTGATGCTAAAGTCTATGGCCCCCGAGGCATGATTCGCGCTGCGGCTGCAAAGGGTATTTTGAGGGTAATTGATCTTAAAGATGCAACATCAGGCAAAATCAATGTCCACATATTACCCAATAGTCTTTCTTTGCCAGGGGCAGTTCGAGTACTCAGTATACAGCCTAGCGATATTGAAATAGTGCTGGAGCCTCTTGTGTTAAGTGATTTTCCGGTAAGGCCTGCTCTAAAAGGTGCTGTTGCCAAATATCATAAGGTCTTAAACACGGAAGTATATCCTCCGAGGGTGGTTATCTCAGGACCTGAAAGTGTAATAAAGGCAATGAAGGACGTAAGGACATTCCCAGTAGATCTTGACTGGGCTATGGATAATATTACCAGGAAAGTAGGTCTGGATCTTCAGGGACTCCATGTATCATCTGAAGAAAATGGGACATATAAAGTCACTGTATATATAGTGCCTGCCCAAGGGACAAGGCGCATTACTCATATACCAGTACAGATTGAAACCACTAAATCCGATGTTTTATGGTGGCCCAGAATAGCGAGTGTGACATTACGAGGGCCCATACTGGATCTCAGAGAAATCAAAGTCACAGATATATATGTTGGAATTTCAGTGAATGGGCTTGAGCCCGGCATTCATTCGGTGGAGCCTGAATGCATTGTCCCCGGTGGATTCACATTAATGGAGATAACACCACAAAATATCAAGGTGAATATACCGATTGATGATTGATGATTGGCGATTGATAATTTGGGTATTGAAGAACTGGGGAAAGGATGCCTTTTCCCCTGGTCCTTAATTCGCTTTTCGTCTGATAAAAGCAGGAATATCATATTTATCGGTGTCCACATTCCCAAGGCCGTCAAAAATTTCTATTTTTTTCCCCGGATTTTTTATGTGGTCAGATATCCCGGCAGGAGGATTCTTTTGGATGTGGATTGGCGCATCAGGTTCCGGAGGCTTATTCTTTTTATTGATAGATTCTATTGGTGTAATATGCTTCCCAAAGGAAAGGGCATCAGGCCCTATACCGGTGGCTATGACTGTTACCCTGATTTCTTCATCTATATCGTCATCAAATACAGTGCCCAGGATGATATTGGCATCCTCATGGGCCTCATCGTAAATCAAGGAAGATGATTGTTCTACCTCCTCCATGCTCAGGCTGGAACTGCTGGCGGTAATGTTCATCAGGATGCCTCTGGCGCCGCTTATGGAAATATCTTCAAGTAAGGGGTTGGCTATGGCCATTTGTACCGCCTCCAAGGCCCTGCGTGATCCTTTGGCAACACCTGTCCCCATGAGGGCCATTCCCATTTCAGCCGTGACAGTGCGAACATCTGCAAAGTCTACGTTTATATACCCTCTCAGGACTATAAGATCTGAAATACCTCTTACTGCATAGTAAAGAACCTCATCTGCCTTTCGGAACATCTCCAGTATCGGAGTGTTGGGTTGGGCAAGGCTTCTGAGCCGGTCGTTCGGAATGGTTATTATAGTATCTACAACATCTTTTAATTCTTCTATTCCCTCTTCAGCAACGCGTTTCCTGCGTTTTCCCTCAAAGGAAAATGGTTTTGTCACTACTGCTACTGTAAGAGCACCCGTTTCCTTACTGATTTCTGCAATAACAGGGGCCCCTCCGGTGCCGGTACCTCCACCCATTCCAGCAGTGATGAAGACCATATCGCTTCCCTCCAGCATTGCCCGGATATCGTCTATGCTCTCTTCTGCGGCTTCCCTGCCAATTTCAGGTTTTGCTCCTGCTCCAAGTCCCTTAGTGAGTCCTCTACCCAGTTGAATTTTCGTGCCGGCCCTGGATACTTCAAGGGCCTGGGAATCCGTATTTGCAGCTATGAATTCCACACCCTTGAGTTCAGAGGCTATCATACTGTTAATAGCATTTCCGCCGCCGCCTCCGACTCCAATTGCCTTTATCTTTGCCGTAAGTTTTGGTTCTATAAACTCAAAAGACATATGCTTAGTCCTCCAACTGGTTTTTAAATTTGTAACCGTTCACAGGTTCAAGGTTTTTGAACCCATAAACGGGTTTTTAAATCTTAAACCATGACTTCATACGAAGGGTTACCCTGTTGAATATATTCCCGTCTCTTATCCGGAATTTCTGTTGGGGCTGATGTTCCATGCCATAGAGCACAAGGCCTACAGCAGTGGCGAACATGGGTCCGTTGACCACGTCCACCA
>JAYEMY010000243.1:0-2454 GCA_034718455.1 Thermodesulfobacteriota bacterium | reverse complement strand
CCCAAGGTCGAATCCTTCTCATCCGACATGATGATAGTTTTACCGAAAAAAAGATAGCCATTTGGTCTTAACTTTGAACATACAAGGTCGAAAAAATTGATGACGAGGAAATACTCACTGTTTACGACGAACTGGGTAAAATGAAGGATATAGATTTCGGCATAGAACAGATTGAAGATATCTGGTCTGGAAATGGATATCGCTGGGATGAAAAGACCAAGAAGTTTGTAGTACCAAAGTTAAGCGATTAGCTGTTAGCGATTAGCTTTGAAAAATGGTTTGTAATAGCAAAATATCCTGTAATCATTAAACTAATAGCTAACCGCTAAAGGCTAATCGCTCAATTTAGGTACTAAGCAAATGGGAGGCCTGAACTATATGTTAAATCCTAAAACATCCGGAAATTTCGCAATCTTTGTAGGGACCTTGTTGTTGACAATTCTCCCCATGCAGGTCTGCGCAGGGGGCTTGGTCTCTGCTGAATATATTACCTCTGAGGGCCAAAAAATCGTTATAACTTGAGATACAGTCACCGGCCCCAAACACGGTCATAGTAATCCAGCACCTTCCCAAAGGCACAGGTATAGGGACTCTCCGAATTTCAATGGAAACAACAGGGTCTGTTAAAACCGCTGATGTAAAAGGCGAGGTACGCTATAAGGACCCATCAACCGGCAGGATGTCAAAAATTTACGTTAGTCCCTGATTCTGACTTTTTGCCATAGACTCGCTGCAAAACAAGCACGCTTTCAGCGACCATCCAGATTTCCAGAACAAATACCACAAATCCGATGGAAAAAAGCAGCCGGTTAGACTCTAAGTAGAAGGTCCCCAGATTGATTATCATGGCCCATCCGGTCATGCAAAGCATGAATAGCATGGGAATCATTGTGTAGCGAAGAGGGGTTTTGTTGTGGGCAAGATAAGCTGTAATAACCAGAAGTGCCAGACCGGCCAAAAGCTGATTCACAGACCCGAATAGAGGCCAAAGCGTAAGGGCACCCTTGCCGCTTCCGTTGTAGAAGGCAAGTAGAAGAGCTGTTGTCACTGCAATAAGAGTGGCCGGATGTCTTTTCCCAAGGACCGGTACCCCGCATACAACACTCAGCTCGCTTACGATGTAACGTTGTAAGCGGGTAGCTGTATCAAGTGTCGTAGCGGCAAATGAGACCACGAATACACCCATAACAGTTAATGTGATTTGGTGAGGGATACCGATTTTATCAATCATGTTGGCCGAGCCCACTACAAATGCATTGATCTTGGAGCCCAGACCTGCTGCAGCCCCCCAACTGGCATAGTGCTGAGAAAAGGCGGCCAGCCCTGTGAATGTCTGGCCATCCTTTGTCAGACCGAGAGCAAGTCCCGCACCGCAGGCAATAATAACAAAAATGGCAAGCATTGCTTCCATGAGCATCCCGCCATAACCTATAAAAAGAGAGCTAGATTCGGCATCGCACTGTTTGGAAGATGTCCCGGATGAAACAAGGGAGTGGAATCCCGAAATGGCTCCGCAAGCCATGATCACAAAGATCATAGGCCAGATAGGCGGCGCACCTTCAGGAGAAAAATTCGTTGGCGGCGCCACCATGACAGGATGGGCGAAAAGCACCCCCAGACCAAGCAGAGTAAAAGCAACAAAGAGCTGGTGTGAATTGATATAGTCCCTTGGCTGCAAAAGGACCTGTACAGGCAGTGTCGATGCAATATAGGCATATATCAACAAGAGGATCACCCAAAGCGCCAGAGGGTTCAGGTCAAAGAGGGCAGGCATTTTGATAGGAACATAAGCGCCGATTAACACTGTAATATACATCACAATAACAGCTACAATGCTCAACGGCAGGTGAGGGGCGCCCTTTTTGTAGACCATATGGCCCAGCCATAAGGCAATGGGAATTTCCAACCATACAGGAATTACTGCCTGGGGAAACATGTTAAACACAATAGCAATGACTACGCCGAAGATGGCCACCACGATCCAGAGCTCAAAAAAGATTATAATCAAAAACAGGGTCCGGACCCGTTTATTAATGACATCAGATGCGATATCGCCGATAGACCTTCCCTGATTGCGCAGCGAAACTACCATCGAGCCAAAATCATGCACAGCGCCCATGAAAATAGAGCCGAAAATTACCCATATCACAGCAGGGACCCAACCCCAAATAATGGCGATTGCCGGACCTACAATTGGACCTGTCCCGGCAATGGACGTAAAATGGTGGCCGAACAGGATGGATTTCTGAGTAGGGATGAAATCTATGTTATCCTGCAACTCCTTGCTTGGGCAAACTGCGTCCGGATTGAGTTTAAAGATTTTGCGGGCCAGAAATTTGCCATATGTATGATAGGCAATCAGGAAAAGCACTGCGATTCCAACAGCCAGATATAATGAATTCATGAACTTAGCGCCCTCCGGGCGGACTTCTCTGACAGGATCAACAGAATTAA
>JAYEMY010000242.1:1839-10069 GCA_034718455.1 Thermodesulfobacteriota bacterium | reverse complement strand
AAATCAAGGCAACTATCAAGGCAAGCTCAACTGTCACGTTGCCTATGGGCATACCAAATGCTCTAAAGCGATTATAGTGACATGACATATTCTTATCCTCCCGGGGGAACATAAGGCTCAGGCTCAATTCTATAAGTAGCTTCAGTCTGAATAATGGTAGAACCATCAGAAAAAAGAATGCCTATAAGAGGAGAAAAGAACTGATGAGTATATTGGGTTACAATATGCCTGGTATCCGGGTCCGAAGTACTAGCTAAGATAGATATATTTAAATTGTTAGGGTCTACTGCAATGGATGCTCTATCTCTAATTCTTTCTTTTATACTGGTATCATCGCCTCTTACAACACCAATCCTGGCTCCTTCACGGGTGGCTAATTCAATGCTGTGCTGACAGAAAAAATACCAGCCGAAGTCAATGATACCAAAGATAAAAATAAAAAATATGAGTACCACCAAAGCAAACTCAACGACTGAGGCGCCCTTACTGTTTTTAATTTTTTTTACCATCATTTGTTTTTCTTATATTCTTCTATTTTTAGTGCCTTTTTAGCCATTTTCAGGTTTTCATTTGCACTTGGATAAAATGAGGGCTTGATATCAATGGCCTTTTCAAATGCGGTAATAGCCTTGTCGTATTTTCCCTGCAGGAAATAGCAATAGCCCAGGTTATTATAAGCCGCGGGCCTGTCTCCGGCTTTCTTAAATGCCTCTAACGCCTCTTCATATCTATCCAATTTTCCCAACACCAGACCAAGATTGTTGTAAACCTTTGCATTCTTAGGATCGGATCCGGCTTCTATGGCCTTTAGAAGTGTCTCAGCAGATTTTTTGTATTCCCCGTTTAAATAATAAGACATGCCTAAATTATTAAGTAAGACATACTGATCCGGTTTGATATTGATAGCTGCTTTATAGTAAGCAATTGCATCATCAAAGCGTAACTTGCGGTCACAAATCATGCCTAAATTGTTATGAGACAGCCAGAGTTCCGGATTTAATTGAAGGGCCTTCTGAAGATTTTTTTCCGCCTCGTCATATTTCCCCTTCTGCATAAAAGCCCGACCCATTCCTTCATAAGCCAAGGCATGACCGGCATCCTTCTCTAATATCTTTTGAAACTCCTTCCATGCCTCATCAGACAATCCCCTGTTAAGAAATAAAAGACCTATCTTGTAACGGACTCCGCTCTGTCCAGGGTCAAGCTGCAAAGCCTTATTGTACTGAATAAAGCTCTCATCTATATTGCTTTGCTGAAGATACTGATCTCCCAACTTTTCACATTCTTCAGCCGTCAAATCCGGCTCTTTTTTAGGACTTTCCTCCATTGGGAGCCTTTGCTTCTGTCTGTCCGGAATGCTCTTGTATTTCCACTGTTTCAGTGGCCGGTTTTTCGCAAAAGGGTGGTCCATGGAAACGCATCCACCCAAAAGGCTGCTGCTTGATAATATAAACACAAACAAGCAGATAAAATTTATACACGTGCTATTTAGACGTTGTTGCCGCATTATTGAAGTATTATAGTTCTTGCTATTTTAATAATGCCTGGGCCGACTATAACTACCATAAGGCAAGGAAAAATAAAAAGCATAAGAGGTACTGTCAGTTTTACCGGTATCCTGCCGGCAATTGTTTCCGCTCTCATTCGCCTCTTTGTCCTCATGGAGTCAGAATGAACCCGCAGTGTCCGGACAATACTGACTCCCAGTTCCTCTGACTGATTAATCAGCGTTACCAATGAGGAAATGTCATCCAGACCTGTCCTGTTAGCCAGATTTCTTAATGCCTCTTTCCTGGACTTGCCTGCCCTGATTTCCAAGTTCAACAATCTGAACTCCTCGCCTAAGACCGGGTTTGTCAAATTTATCTCTTTGCCCACCCTATTCAGGGCGGCATCCAGCGCTTGGCCTGCTCCCATACACACAACCAGGAGGTCAAGCATATCCGGAAAACCATTCCTAACTTGCTCTGCCCTTCTTTTTGCCTTCCAACGGATCCACAGAGTCGGCGAATAGAAACCGGCAACCGCAGCCAGCAGGACATAGAACGTGGTAAAAGCATTGGTAAAATCCGCAAAACAGAAAAATAATAAACCTACTATTATAAGAAAAATAATTGTCAGGAAGGTCTTTGTGCCGAAAAACAGAACTTGCGCATCCTCTCCTCTGTATCCTGCCCTGGAAAGCGCCATCTTCGTGCAGGCAAGCTTCTCATCTTCCTTCTCTTTGGGAGAGCTAAACCGGCCAAGACATTTAATGATATTGGTAAAAAAATTAAATTTTGTGGATATCCTTTCCTTATGCTCATCTATGCCCATGACATGTTCCAGTCGCCCCTTGATGGGGTTGCTGGAAAAGGCAAAATACATAAACGCATAAAATGCGCTGGAAATTGCCACAAATACCACGCCCAATACTATTAAATCCGCCATTTCGACCCCCACAAATACTCAAACCTCAATACACTTCCACCTGCTCCCAGCTTCGTACTTGCCCCCTCCCCTTGCACTTTGTCCATTACCGCTTCAAATCTTTATATTGGTCATTCTCGTCATAAAAAGAATCCCTAAAAAAAGCCAAATTGTTGCACCTATAAAAATTTTCTGGCCCAATGGGTCATTAAACAGCAATGACATATATCCCTGGTTGGTCATGAAAATAAAAGTGCCCACAGCAAATGGAAGCAGACTCAGAAGCCAGGCGGACAGGACCCCCTCAGCCGCCAGGGCCTTGACCTTTGCTAACAGTTTAAATCTTTCACGAATAATATGGGCTATACTATCCATCATTTCCGCCAGATTACCGCCGGTGTCCCGCTGGATAATTATCGAAGTAATAAAAAAGCCCAGATCTTCGCAATCCACCCTTTTGGTAAGGTTATGCAAGGCATCATAAAGATTCAATCCATAATAGATTTCAGAAGCAATTTCTTTAAACTCGGTCCCTATAGGGTCAGGAAACTCATCGGCCACCATTCGGATTCCTGCCGGAATGGAATGACCCGCCTTCAGTGAACGGCTCAATAAGTCAAGGACATCAGGAAACTGCTTCTGAAAAAGCTTCATCCTTTTCCTCTTTTTGAACAAAATATAAAAAAAGGGGAGTATCCCCAAAAAACCTGCTCCCAGGATCCCTAAAATAAGTTTTTTTCCTACAACCCAACCACCCAGAAAACCCAGAGAACCAAGAAAAAAAGAAAGTAAAACAAAAAAACCAAGAGGACGTTTGATCCCGGCCGTTTGAATAACACTGTCAATTTTTTTAAATCTTGGAATATCGGAAAGAAACTTATTCAGCCATGGAATATAACTGAAAATCCTTGTGTGAATTATACTTACTTCTTCCGATGTGTTTTTCCCTGAAACAGTATTCAATCTCCTCCTAGTCTCACGCTTTTTGAATAAATCTATTGAAAAACAAACTCCTAAGATTAATAAAATCGCGATACAAAATGTCAGTATCCCTATTATAATAATGGTAGTGTACATAGTATTTATCCATTCATTCTTTTTTAGATAGAAATCAAAGGCATCCTTCATTCTGTAGTTTACACTTTTTCAACATAGACGGATGCCGAATCAAACCTCATATACCTTATCAGGATCAAACATGTCAGTGGGAATGGGTATATCATAAATCTTGAATTTTTCTAAAAACCGGGGCCTGATTCCAGTAGCCCTGAAGCTTCCTTTAATCTTGCCATCCTCATGCATACCTGTTTGTTCAAATCGGAAGATCTCTTGAAGGCCGATAATGTCTTCTTCTATCCCCACGACCTCCTGAAGGCTCATGACCTTTCGCGAACCATCGACAAGACGGGCCGTCTGAACAACTACATCCAGAGCAGAGGAAATATAATAGCGCAAATTTTTAAGGGGGATATCTATACCTGTCATGGAAACCATAGTTTCTATCCGGCTCAATGCGTCCCGGCTGCTATTGGCATGGATGGTGGTCAGACAGCCATCGTGGCCTGTATTCATGGCCTGAAGCATATCAAATGCCTCCGGCCCTCTTACCTCTCCGACAATGATTCGGTCAGGACGCATCCTCAAGCAGTTTATCACCAGGTCTCGCTGGACAATCGCTCCCTTTCCCTCCATATTCGGAGGTCTGGTCTCCAGACGGACTACGTGTTCATGTTGAAGTTGAAGTTCTGCCGCGTCTTCGATGGTAACAATCCGTTCGTCCTTAGGAATAAAATCCGACAGGACATTCAGAAGGGTTGTCTTACCACTTCCTGTCCCACCGGAAATCAAAACGTTCAAATGGGCCTTGACGATACCATGAAGCAGATCTCCAACCTTCTGGGTCAAGGCTTTTAACAGAACCAGGGTCGACAATTTTAAACGCTCCACTGCAAACCGCCTGATGGAAAGAGCGGGACCATCCAAGGCCAAAGGCGGTATTATGGCATTGACCCTGGAACCATCAAGCAACCGGGCATCCAGCATGGGGGCAGATTCATCAATTCTCCTCCCGACATTAGAAGCGATTCTATCTATAATTCTCGAAAGGTGATCATTGTCTTTGAATCGAATCTCTCTAGACTCCAATTTTCCGAATCGCTCGACATATACATGATTATAGCCATTAACAAAGATATCTGATATTGAAGGATCTTTGAGAAGGGGTTCCAAGGGGCCCAATCCCAGTATCTCGTCCTGAACTTCCTTGACTAATATCTTTTTTTCACTTAGATTCAAAGGAACAGATTCTGCAGTCAGAATCCTGTCAACCAGGATCCGGATCTCTCGTTCCAGTATAGAATTATCAACAGAATCCAGCATGGAAAGATCCATCATATCCACTAACTTGTCATGGATTTTGCCTTTTAATTCCTGATACTCATCTTTTGACATAGACCCCCAGTTATTTCCATGTTTTGCATTAGTATCTGTATGCATCATTTCCCTATTTTTCCCATGCTATACTGTGAACGGTCATAATTTGAGATTTCTCTATCATTTTTTTACCACGAAGATCACGAAGATCACGAAGGTAGTGGTTAAATAATAGTTTTTTCTTCGTGTTCTTCGTGGTAAAATTTTCTTTGCAATTCTGACTGATTCAAAAAGCGCAATTTGTAACCGTGTAGAGTATATATCGTTAATTTATCAACGGTTACAGTCTGTCAATCAACTATTTTATCAGACCCCACAATCGAGATATTTTTTGCTTCTTACCCTGAACACGCAAAACCATTTCATTGAAAGACTTGGTTAGCTTGGAATTATTAGCTGTACAAATAAAAGATTTGCCCTGGTTTATGGAAGAAACCACCGTGGCATAATCGCTGGGAATCAGCCAGGTTACCTTCTGTTTTAAGACTGCTTCCGCTTCATCAAGGGAGATATCCGCATTCTTATCATATCGATTAATAACCAGTCTGAATCTAGACTTGTCAAAACCCATACTTAAACATATATCCACAAATCTTTTTGCGTTTTTCAATGATGCCAAATCTAACTGAGTAATAACAAAGACGTTTTCTGAAAGTCCAAGCGCTATCATGGCAATCTGATCAAAAGAACGATTGGCATCAACAACTATGTAATCAAACATCCCCCGCATCAAATCGAATATCCGCTTTATGCCATCAGGGGTTATTATCTCTGCCTCTTCCGGGCTGCTTGGAGGGCCAAGGATATATATGCCGGAGACATGCTTGATCATCGCGCTCGAAAGGAGTTCAGCGTCCAGCCGTAAGACATTTTGCGATACATCAGCAATGGTGTGGGCAGGTTCTATATCCAAAAAAAGGGGAATATCACCAAATTCCAAATTCAAATCCACAAGGCATATGCGGACCGAATCACCACCCGTATGGGCCAGGGCCACAGCAAGATTCACTGCGACGGTTGTAGATCCCATTCCTCCCTTACTTCCCAAGACGCTCAATATTTTTCCATACTTGTTTTTTTTGGGTTTACCGTGCTTAAGGTTTTCCTTATACCTGGCAAAGGCAATCTCAATATCTTCCTTTCTTATTGGCTCTGAAAAGAATTCCCTTATGCCCATTTTCAGGGCTTTCTTCATAATTTTTGGAGATGCAGAAGTTATAAAAATCTCAGGGCAGGAAGGAGAACGCTGCATGGTCTCAATAGATTCAAGGTCCTTTTTAGGATCAGGTCCCACTTCAAAGATAACCACCTCGGGAAGCTCGGATTCCTGAGGTTCAAGGATTAACACATCTTCCATAGAATCAATAATTTCCTGGAATTTCTCAAGTAACTTCGAGCTCTTTATGTCTAATCGAACAGGAATCATTTTATTCCCCTAATATTGATATGATTGATTTCTTCTCTTCTTCCTTTTTAAAACCTTCCCTATACTCATGCATCACAGTAGCGGCAGCCTGCCCGTCCAGTCCCTCACAGGGATCAAGGTTCTCACCTGCATCAGGATAAAGGATCTGACTGGTCTTAGCCTGCCGCACAGATTCACCGTAATTGGCGTCTACCCTGGAAGGCGTCTCGGAACAACCTGAAAAAGCAATGATTATTCCAACTAAGCCCATAAGAGCGATGATTTTTTTAATTAACATTTTGTTTCTCCTCACGGACTTATATGTCCAAAATTTCCTTCCAACCCTTCATCTCTAAAAAGCACAGAGGATCTTTTCTCTCCCTTCCGGACTCCCTCTTTGAGTCCCAGGAGATAAAATTCAAAGTCATTCGGCTCTACATATGCATCTGTTGGGAGGATCTGTTTTGCCATATCCAGGGGTTTTACAAGGTGGGGGGTTACGATAATAACCAGTTCGCTCTCATGTTTTCTAAACTCCGAACTCCTGAACAGCGCTCCAAGCACGGGTATATCGCCAAGGATGGGATATTTTGCAATATTCTCGTAAACCTTCTCATTCAGCAGACCGGCAATGGCAAAGCTCTGTCCATCATCCAGCTCAATAGTGGTAGAGGCATACCGGGTGGTCAACGCCGGTATTACATATCCCGAGAACTCCACAGCATTCTCATAATCAAGCTCGGATACAGCGGGCAGTACCTTCAAACTGATCTTGTCATTACTGAGAACCCTTGGGGTAAACTGAAGTTCTACTCCGTATTTTTTCCATTCTATCTCAGTCTTATCCCACTCCCCCGGCACAGGTACCGGGAATTCACCACCTGCCAGAAATTCAGCGTTTTCCCCACTCAGTGTAACAAGGGTAGGCTTTGCCAGTATCTTGATTATGCCCTCTGTTTTTAAGGCATCAATAAATCCTGTCCAGGATGCATTGCCGTGATGAAACCTGAAAAGTGCATTAATTGGTGAAGTAACACCAATTGCCGGCAATGCTTCATCTATGACAGTCAGATTGTTTAACATGCCGAGCACAAAATCTTCGCCGCTAAAATAGGAGAAATTAACGCCCAATCTCTTCATTAGCTTGCGCCCCATCTCGGCGACCCGGACTTCCAGCATCACCTGCTGCACCCCGCCTACCTGCATGAGGTTCACTATTTTTGGTTCTACGGCTACCTCTCTCTTTTCTTCTTTGACTACTCCACCATCTTTTCCCTGGCTTGTACCGCCCTCTGATTTTTTAAAAGCATGAATAAAAGTCTTGGCTAGCTCCACAGCAGTGGATAGATTGGCAGTGCTGGATACTTCGCCCGAAAGGATAACGCATCGACCGGCTGCCTCAACTTCAATGTTTTCCTCAGGAAGGATCTCATCCATCTTTCGTTTAAGTTGAGCCATATCTACAGATATATGCAGGTCATATGTCTTGTAATAATTATCATCTGATTTCCATAGAATTAGATTGGTCACACCAGGAGCTACTCCACGGACATAAAGCTCCGCCGGTTTTTTTTGCCGTAAGACCCGAATATCAGCTATCGTAGGGTCACCTATGCTTGCACGCTTGATGGAAACAGGAACCGTTATTAACTTTGATTTGCCTATAACCAGTTGTATAGTTTCAAGTTCATCTTCATCAGAAGAAGCCACTCCCACAAAGACCGAAAAAACAAATATAAAAAACAGTAGTAAAATTTTGTATTTAGGTATCATAGCGCCTCCTGTTTAAAAACTCTGCGTAGAAACATTACTTCCCTTAATAACCTCCACAATTTTCTTGGGAGTCTTTTTCTTATACGCCCTTTTCTTATACGCCCTTTTCGCGCTACGCGAGATAAGGTCTGATGCGGTAACGCCTTTTGTAGCCACGGTCTTGGCATCACCAGTCCTCCGGAGCGCCAGACGAATCTTTCCCTTAGTAGC
>JAYEMY010000242.1:0-1739 GCA_034718455.1 Thermodesulfobacteriota bacterium | reverse complement strand
ACGCCCTTTTCTTATACGCCCTTTTCGCGCTACGCGAGATAAGGTCTGATGCGGTAACGCCTTTTGTAGCCACGGTCTTGGCATCACCAGTCCTCCGGAGCGCCAGACGAATCTTTCCCTTAGTAGCGGCCAGGGCCAGCTTTTCCGACTGTTCAGGAGTTACCTCAAGTGTGACAACTTTGACTGAGACTGAGCCTCCCTCCCTCACCTCCATTTGTGTGCCTGCAGTCAATACCGGTATATCTTGAAGGACTATCTTACTGATAGGACCTTTACCCCCACTTTCCTGATTGATAGTCACCAGGACATCTACATTGGAACCAGGGTAGATAAACCCTGCTACACCTATTATCTGGTCGACTTTTACGCTCATGGCGCGCTTTTTATCCTTAATCACCCCATAGAGTCCGCCCTTTGAACCTTCAGGGGCCAATTTTGATTCCAGAATAGGTTCATTTATCACTACACTGGTCTTCAATACCCGATCTATTATTTCTTCAATACTGGTGAAATAACCGGTGGGCAGGCTTTTTTCAGGTAAAAAAATTACATCGAGCATATCAGGTGAGAGTTTGACCCCCCAATGAAGGTCAATAGCTGCTGTTACCACTGGATGCAATGTATCCTGTTTCACCTCTTGGATCGGCTGTTTTTGCTTTTGCATCCAACTATAAAGCGCAAATGTGGTAATGCCTGCCAGAACCAACGCGACTACGAGCATTAGGGGACCTTTATATCTTTCCATATATCTTTCCATATTGCCTCCAGTTCGTTAATTCACTGAGTCCATCGGTTGTCTAAAGCTCACTACTCAGAACTGAAAAAACCAGTCTCCCAGCCACAGGGAAAAAATGGTCCCCAAAGCGATAGGCAGGCCGTAACATATCTTTAAGTTCCGATTTACAGGTTCATACGAAATAGACTTGGCAAGAAAAAAACCCTTAACCGTTTCCAGAATATTTTTTAGTATCTTCCTGAGTACGCCTGCCTCGGCCATAGCTGCCACTGAATAAAGCCCTCCTATTATTGCTGAAAACAAGAAGGCAATAAAGACCCCTTTCCAGCCGAGAAAGGCGCCAATAGCCCCCATAAGCTTTACATCAGCCGCCCCCACGCCTCCTAAAAGGTAGAAAAAAATTAACAGACAAATACCCAGAACCAGGCCTGCAAAACTAAACATAAGACCCTCTAAGCCACCTGTAACAACATGATACATAAGCCCGGCCCCCCAGCCGGACAGAGTAAGGTAGTTGGGTATCCTCCGAGACCTGACATCTATTAAAGCAGCCACAACTACCAGAATAATTACAACTAAATTGGGGATGTTCAGTATCAAAAAACCACCTTCTTATCCTGAATACTCTCTCTCCATCTGATACCTCGGCGGCAACATCACTACCGTTCCTGCTGCCATAGATTCATATTGTCAGTATTCTTTTATCGGATGATTTGATTTGATACTTTAAAAAATTCAGAATTATTTTAAAAAAAAATGTTCGCGGTTCAGGGATTCATGGGAAAAGATACAAGAGCTGTTTTTTATAAACGCAATAGCCCTTTTGTTGTCCTTTGACTGGCATAGATATTGCGTAATAACCTATTATAGATCTTAAGGGCCTTGATCATCGTTTGGGCCACTCTAACTGACATTTGAATGTCGAATATCGAACAAGGAATCTCGAATTATGAAGGACTTTAAAGTCATCCTTTCGACATTCATAATTCCTTGTTCGATATTC
>JAYEMY010000241.1:0-2491 GCA_034718455.1 Thermodesulfobacteriota bacterium | reverse complement strand
GAGTAAACAGGACCTGTCAGTCCAAAATGGCCGGCGGCTTCGGCAAGCGCAATATTCGGCAGGGTGTAACTGAAAACGGTGGGGCTTGCCAGTTCCGTGCCCTGGCCCATTGTTTCGCAGAAGGCAAGGTCTGTAATTAATGATCCCAACCTGGTCGCGGCAATAAGACCCACTATATCGGCGTTACGCACTTTGTTTGTCCGCCTATCCAAGAGACCGGAGTCACAGAGAGCACGTCCCACCGCTATCAAAGCCATACGACTTAGCAGGTCCATACGCCCCCACCTTCGGGGGGCACTCCCTATAATAGCCAAAATCTCTCTGTTTATAGATCCAGAATTCACTTGTTGGATTGTTGATTGCTCTATTGTTCTATTCTCGTGCCTTTTCCGTCCAAAACTCACCAACTCAAGCAGGTGTACAATTGCAGGAATTGATAGTACTGTCAACGCATACTATGAACTTAGCGCCCTTCGGGCGGACTTTTTATAACCTATTGATTTGATAGCCAATAAAATGGGATTTCCTATACTATTAAATTAGCCGCCTACGATAGGACTTTTCCGACAGGATGAACATGATTCACGTGATTTACATTTATCCTGTTTATCCTGTTAAAAAAATGGAAATTCCTAAGCTATCTGAGTTTAGTTCACTTTAGGCACTATTCCGGTTTATACTGTGAAATTGGCCGGAGTGGTATATGCGCTTTTCACCAAATATGTGCGTTTTCTTAAGACCGTCCCCTATATCAGACTCTTACACACCACCGACTTCATGCGAAGCAGGATGTTTCAAAATCCTCTGCTGTTGGCGGCCGGGTTGAGCGCCTTATTGGGCCAAATCCTTTTCATAACTGGGCTGATGCATGTTGAAAGTTTGCCGGCTTTATTGCCTTTAGTGCATTATACTCTTTACTCTTTGTCTTATATAGATCCCACCGTAATTGCAGATTTATCCAGAAATCCTCTGACATGCCGAAAAACTTGGCAAGTCGCAAGGCAGTGCTTGGAGTTATCCCCCTTTTTTTGTTTACAATTTCATTAACACGCTGATAGGGAACATGAATGGAATAGGCCAGTTCTTTCTGTTTAACCTATTTTTCCATCAATTATAGTGCTCAGTCTCACCCCGGCGCGACGGGACAAGGTGCTTGACGAAGTCAGCGCCGCGATTGTCGAGGACGCGTAGCGTCCTCGACAACACAAAAATCACAGGCGCACGCTGTTGTGCGTCCTGTGCATTTTATGGTTCGGCAAAGCCGCTACTTCGTATGTAATTCAATTCTGTCAAGAATGAAGACCCCGTTGCTTTTCTTTTTAAGGCTGAGTTCCTTATGACAGTATAGCTTTTGCACGATTATGAAGTAAATTTTCTTTTTGTATTTGCCTATACTATCTGGATTTTCATTTCAGGAAAAAGAGTCAAGGGAAGACCCCTCCACTTTTCAAAAGTAATGCCGTAATCATTCACTTTCCCCCCCTGACAGCCAACAGCCTTTTTCGGGTTTCAAAGCACAATCCGTTGAGAAAACGCCTTTTGGTGCAATCTTGTCCGCAGTTGAAACCCTGCAAAAGCCTGTCGGCTGCCAGGGTGTGCGAACGGTTAAGTAATGCCTATTGCTCAGCCGAATAGGGGTTTAGAAACTGCCGTCTCCAAAGAAGTTTCTTATCCACTTCATTCAACTCAGCTTCTTCACAGACGGCTTCCCAATGCTGTTCGATTGCGGCAGTTAGGTTACCGAATGTTTCGCGGGCTTCTTCCTCAGAAAGAAGGAAGTTGTGCGTGGTCTCAAGGCACGTTTTGAGTTGGCTCAGATTCTTGTTGTCAGATATGAGCATGGCCTGTGAAGCCTCATTGCCTGTGCGGCCTTGCGGACAAATGTCATAAGCAGGCGTCAGGGTCAGCGCTTTGCCGTCCCAAAACGCCGCATGGTTTCGTGCATGATCGTCGGTATTGCCGCATAGAATATTGAAGACGAGCCGAGAGAACAGCTCTTTCAGCGTATGCTTCGGATCGGTAAAACGGTGTCGGATAATTTCGGATAACGTTTCATAGCTGGCGTACCGCGCCATCATGTCATCTAAGCGAAGCAGAGTTAGAGCGGAGACCATGGCCTTTCGTGCCCACTTGTCACCTTTTGGCACGCGGTCAAAGCGCTCGATCATTAGTACGTCTTTGTTTGCCGCTTTGGCCAGCTTTACTGGCGCAGCATTCAGCACGGCCAATTCAGCCAACCGCATGGCGATGAATTCAGCTTTAACGACGCTGTACAGATCGGTGCTGGATGAAAACTTGGCCACGTATTTTTTGCCTTGGTCTTGAATTAAGGCTTTAGGACGAGCACCGCCGATAGAGCTGCCATGGAACAACGCCTGATCCAGCTCCGGTGTGAGGGGCACGCCTTTTTCGACCCGTTCTGCGGATTCAATCAATTCTTCCATGCTGACGTTATTAGCGGTACGCGGCACATACTCTGTAGGGGAGCGCT
>JAYEMY010000240.1:0-2499 GCA_034718455.1 Thermodesulfobacteriota bacterium | reverse complement strand
TGTTTCAGATATGGCCGTCCATTAGTAACAAAAAGCAACGGCACCCTATATTCTCCCCAGGGGCCGCATAGAAAACGCTCTTCCCCTTTGATTTCGACATCGCTGGCATAACGCTTGGCCTGCCTTAGATCCGACACCACATCCTTTGCCTTTTTCTTGGCCTCAACAACACCGACCAGATTAATCCCCACAAACAGCGCATAATCCGCCGGTCCCGAAGTCGTAGGCCATTCAGCAATGGCTTTGCATGTCCCCTTTTCCGGGCGGGCTCCTTTTGCATAGCGCAGATTCTGTGTGTCCGCTTGCCAGCCGCCAGCACTCAACTGCTGGTCTATCAAACGACGAGTCTCGGACTCTGAAAGATTCATTTCGTTGGCAGCGCGAGCCGAAAGCTTACGGCGGGCTGCTTTTGTTTTTTCCGACAGATCTAATGATTTTAGAGTTTCAAGTTCCTTTTGAAGACTGTCTTGAACTACTTCTAACTGTGCGGAGCGCCGATTAAGTTTCTGCCTAAAAGCGGTGAGTTGTTCAGCATCATCCGAGGGCTGTTCCGGCGGGATAAAATCCTGATAACTATATTCTCCATCGCCGTAGGTTTGTCTGAACCAGGCTGCCAAACGGAAGGCAAACTGCAAATGGGTTTGTGCCTCCTCCGTTGTGCCATAGACTTCATGGGTTGCCTTATTCCCTGTTTTCCTTAAAGAGTGAAAAAGTGGAATCAATGGTTCAGGAATAGTGCCATTACTGTTCAATAAATTGATTCTTGAAATCTGCTTTCCATCTAATGGGTCTTCGTGATTTTCATAAGCGAGGAGATACCTTGCCAGGATTTCCGCAAACATGCGCAGTTTTATGAGGGATGTGTTGGGATCGATATATAGGTTTTTTTCTGCCAAACCGCACAGGCCAGCAAGCACAGGCCAGGTTGGTGAGAGAAAATCGAAATTACTCATAACAACCTCCCTGTCTTGAGGCTGAAGACCTTGTGCGGTGTCACAATCAAATGGTCATAGACTTTAATCTCGAATTCAGCGGCAAGTTTTTCCATCCGGGATGTAATTCTGTGGTCGTTTTCAGAAGGAATCGGATCGCCGCTCGGATGATTATGCACCATTATCAGGCCAGTCGCATTGCGGAGAAAAGCAGTTTTAAGAATTTCCCTGGGATAGAATGGTGCTCGATCTACAGTGCCTTCAGAAACTATAACATGGTGTGCGAGGCGATTGGCATCATTAAGGTAAAGAATCATCAGGCATTCCCTTTGGGCCGTGCCTAAATGGGTTCGTACAAACTCGGCGATATCTTCAGGAGAGGAAATCGCTTTGGCATATTCAACCTCCTGTTCCAAATATCTGACTAAAAATTCCCGGATGGCAAAGAGAAAGGTACATGTTTGTGGCCCCACACCCTCAATTTCCAATAACCTCTCTCTCGGCTGATCAAATACGGCTGCAAAAGAACCAAATCGCTTTAAAAGCCTTTTGGCTATGGGCTTTGTATCCCTTTGGGGAATCGCATAGGTCAGCAGCAACTCCAATAGTTCGTAATCTGCAAAGGCCTGCCGTCCAGCTTTGAGAAGGCGCTCTCGAAGTCGGCCGCGATGCCCGTGTCTATGATCTGTTTTTTGGGTCAAATTTGCACCAGTTTAAAGTTCAATGTCAGAATTCTACAACAGAGTAAAGTCTGCCCCTACATCAAACTGCTTGCCATACCAGCCGTGCTTTTCTTCTCAGATCAATTCCGTTATAAATAGAGGATTCATCAACAGTCCCGCGGAACAGGACCTCTTCTGCAATCAGGTGCTTGGACCTGTTGAGATGGAGGAGTCGAAATTCCTCACGGGAAAGATTACTCATGGACACCTTTAGATATTCAAACAAATCTTGGGGATTTTCGATAATGTTGATCTTTGCCAGCGGCTGCTTGAGCTGGCGTTTAACAATTTCCATTGCAGCTAATATATGGGCTACTTTTGCCTTTCCTATCCCCTTGATTTCTAATAAATCTTCCTGAGTTGCGGTCATCAACCCATGAAGCCCACCAAACTTTTTTATCGTCTCCCTGGCGAGAGCAATGGCATTCTGCCCATGCCTGCCGGTTCTCAGCAGGATAGCCAATAACGCGGCATCACTCAAAAATCCCGCACCTTTCTCCAAAAGCATCTCCCTGGGCCTATCCTCTTCGGGCCAGTTTTTAATGTGAAGATGCTCTTCTGTGGATTTGCGTTCGCTGCTCATTTAGTGTTCTTTTCTGGGAATGGTGAGAAGGAGTTCCCCTTTGCAAAAAGCGCATAGTCCGCAGGGCCTTTCTCTGGCTGATCATATCAAGTTTGTATCATTATCATTACCGCAGCAAGGCAAATTTCCTGCGCTATTTCTTCATGGCCCTTATTCATCCCAGGAATCATTTCGTCATCCATATTAATCCTCAGGGTTTAGCCTGTATCTTTCTTATTTTTTCCTTCGTATCCTTGGTGTACTTCTCGGCCTTTTTCACTGT
>JAYEMY010000239.1:0-10172 GCA_034718455.1 Thermodesulfobacteriota bacterium | reverse complement strand
TTACGAACAACTTAATCACCATACGACCAATTGAGCAAGGACTTCCCGGCCTATCTGGATATTTCATATAAGATACAGGTAGCAAGCATTGTATGGGGCCGGATTACGTTTGATGGAATGTCTCCGTTTGAGAGTGAAGGATCTGGACTTCGGTTACGGACAAATTGCCGTGCGTGATGGCAAGGGACGAAAAGATAGGGTAACCATGGGGGGAAAGGCGTCCGGAGTCCGCTTGACCGGTCTGTCCTGCTGGGCATGAAATAATTATTTATGATATGGGCATCCCTCATTCGCTGGTTTACACTTATTCCCCAAAAGTAATCATTCACTCCCCCCCCTGACAGCCAACAGCCTTTTTCGGGTTTCAAAGCACAATCCATTGAGAATACGCCTTTTGGTGCAACCTTGTCCGCGATTGAAACCCTGCAAAAGCCTGTCGGCTGCCAGGGAGTGTGAACGGTTACCCCCAAAAACGTGCATTATAGAATTGATTGCTGATGTCGAAACTGGAAAAACGGAATTTGAAATTAGGTAACGCATCTACATCTTTGTATTTTTTCCAATCCACAAAGGCCCTTGTCCTCACCTCAACCGCGCGGGTGAATATCTCTTGATGCGGCATATGCAAGAAGGTGCTCCCGATAAGCCCCAAAACGAGGGGTAAATCCAATGGATTCCAAATGCTTAATGTTCTTTTCGTATAGGGCCGACACCTCCTTGGGACCAAGCCCTTTTGAGACCTGATAGTCGAAGACCCTGTTATAGACTTCTGATTCTGTTGCTTCACGGATTTCAGTAATTGCAAACTTTTCAGGTTTTTTCTGGATAAGAGAACCTTCTGACAGGACAAATTTGCCTTTAGACAGGGCATGTATGTAATCCTTATGTTTATTGAGAAAATTCAAGGTCTCATTAAATTCCGCCTCTGTCTCAGTAGGAAAACCAAACATTATGAATATCAAATTCATAAGACCTGCATTCCCGGCATTTTGAAGGACTTTCTCCGTCTCTTTGATCCTTGTCCCCTTTCTCATTAGGTTAAGGATCCGCTGACTGGCCGACTCCACGCCCCACATTATTACACGCCCTCCGGACCGGTGAATCAGCTTAAGCAAATCAGCATCAAATTCTTTTATGGGTTTGGCATATGCCGCATAGGAAATTTCTATTCCTTCATTAATTATTGCCTGGGCCAGGTCTCTGAAACGGTCCGGAGGGATCATTTCATCATAGAAATTAAGAAACGGCGTCCCGTAATGTTCTTTTAGGTGTTTTATCTGCTTCAAGCATTTCTCAATTTCAAGCTTTCGATAGAGCAAGTAAGAATGATGATGTGTGCAGAATGTGCATCTTCCCCAGGGACATCCCCTTGAACTCAAGAAAGGCAGGACTACCTCAGGGCTTATATATTTATCCAGGCGGAAGTCGCTAAAATCCGGCTCAGGTATCTGGTCGAGGTCGTGTATGACATGGGGCGGATTTGTTCTGACCTCTTGATTTTTCATATAGACAAGATTGGGTACCTCGGCTAAATCCTTCTCATCTTGAACCATGCAAAGACTGAGCAAGGCTTTCTCTCCTTCCCCCGGAATAAGGTAATCAACATATCGCCCAAACTCCAACTGCCTTGTCCTGTCCTTGGTACTGAAGACCCCGGGCACACTGAAAAGCCTCTCAGGGTAACGCATGACTCCGAGTTTGGCCCCACCCAAAACAACCTTGATATCCTTTTTTTCTTTAATCAAAGAAGCTATGAGTAGAGCAAAAATAGTCTGGCTATTAAAAAGGACCGAAAGACCAACTAGGTCCGGGCCATAATCCAGGACCGTATTGACGAGATCCTCAAAAAATATCTTCACCCTATCGGGCACTGAAAGTCCTATCAAATGCCTTTTTGCCATTTCGGACATAAATGCATTAAAGATGCTCTCAAAGCTCAAAAAAATCGTGACATAATGATGATATAGCTTCAGATCGAATTTTTCTTGTGTCCCATGCTTCAGAAAATCCACCGCCTGGCCGATTTTTTGAGCTGTGGTCTTTTCATCCCAGTCATAGAGACGAATTTTAAATCTCCCCTTACTTAAATCATCCAGGACTCTGTCGTAGTAGAGCAGATTCAAATCAAAGGCACTTACGTCTATATCCGGCGAATTTTTCTTTAGATATGACAACAGAATGGCTGGCCCAAGAGGAGGACTGGTGGGCCTCATACAAGGCAGGGAAACAATAGCCAGTTTCAGTTTGGCACCTCTCACATTAAAATATCATGGACTGATTAAAAGAACCTCACGCAAAGGCGCAAAAAAATTTTACAAATACATAATAAGCTAAATTTGCGTCCGCCATGCTTTTACGGTAAATTTTGACTTTCTACAACGGAATCATATACTAATCAATGAAGTCTTGGTACCTAAATCCTGTATATCGGATTTTGAAATCTGCCAGACGGGAAAGTAGACAATTACCTATGAGTTCACTCAGGCAATCCTATTACAATCTGTTTTCAAAAATTTACGACCGCATTATTGACCTCCACTCCCACGACCTCCAGGGTCGTCTTCGAGGTGCTCTGGCCGACAGGACAGGACTCAAGGCAGGGGACGTGGCTGTAGACCTTTGTACAGGGACCGGATCTGTTCCGCCTTTCCTGGCTGAGAAGGTGGACAGCGACGGCCTGGTGATCGGGCTCGACTTCTCAAGCGGAATGCTACAGAAAGCTGCTAAAAAGATAAGAGAAAGAGACATAAAAAACATAGTCCTGATACAGGCCGAGGCCCAGCACCTCCCCTTCAAGGACAGGACTATTTGCGCTGTAACCTGCTCCCACGCATTTTATGAACTAAAAGGGGATGTAAGAGAAAAGACCATTATGGAGGTCAAAAGGGTCTGCCGGACCGGGGGCAGGTTCTGTATGATGGAACATGAGGTCCCCAGGAAAAAATTTATTAAATTCCTTTTTTATATCAGGATGGTAGTAGCAGGAAATTTAGGATCTAAAGCCCTTCTCAAACAGGAGGCAAGCTTTTTCCAGAGCCATTTTTCTGAGGTGAAAAAAGAAATTTTGCCAGGAGGAAACACAAAGGTCATCTCAGGGGTAATCAGGTGAGCGATTCCATCTATTTTGGAAAATTTTAAATGTTGAATTAATGAATAAAATTTGTATTTTTGCAATTTAAAATTCAACATTCAACATCTTCCGAGAAAGGCTCAGGTCTAGTTTCCCGGTGTTAAGTATTCCCTGGGACCACGCTTTGTTTAAGGCGTCTAATGCCTCCCTTACCTTTTGGGCACTGTGGCAAATTAGAAGGAGGTCATGCCCTGCCAGAATCGCCTTTACCGCTGCTTTGCCCAAGGAGTCGTGACCGGTGATTCCCCCCATCTCAAGATCGTCGGTCAGCAATAAACCCTGAAAGCCCATCTCACGGCGAAGGAGTTCGTTCACTATGATTTTTGAAAAGGTGGCGGGCTTGTCATCCCGGTCAAGTGCGGGAAATACCACGTGAGAAGTCATTACGGCCTTGACACCTGCCTTTACACTTTCGCGAAATGGGGACATTTCATGCATCAATGTTTCCTTTGAAGCCGTGACAACAGGTCGCTGGAAATGTGGATCTTTTTCCACATGACCTATGCCGGGGAAATGCTTGGCAGTGGCTCCTACTCCGTTGGCCTGTAGTGTTCGAATATATTTTTCTCCAAGGATTGACACTTTTGAGGGATCAGATCCATAGGAGCGCCCTTTCAGGACACCTTCCGTCCCGGTTGAAGCCAGATCCAGGACCGGTGCCAGGTTGAGCCCTATTCCCAGAGAGTTAAGGATCTTTGCAGCGGTCTCTGCCTGGACGCTTGCCTTGGTTTTCGGATTTCCGGACAGAGCCACTTCCTGGTTGGAAAGAATTTCCGGCCAAAAAGGAGGGCCAAGTCTCTGGACAGGTCCTCCTTCCTGGTCAACAGCTATCAGGGGCGGAGGAAGTCCGGCATCAGCACAGGCCTCATTAAGGTCATCGCAGAGTCTCTTTGCCTGATCAGGACCTCCCTTTACATTTCTTGTAAAGAGGATGAAGTTTCCTACTCCATGTTCTTTTATAAGTGAAAGGCTTTCAGGGTCCAAACCAGTACCCGGTATGCCTATCATAAGCAATTGGCCCAAAAGGTTTTTTTTATTCCTTATCATTTAGGTAACTATGGCCGATCAGTTAATTGAATCATAACCGTTCACGGGGTTATAACGCCCGTTTTACCGCACCGAGCTGTAAGCGTTTACAGGGTGCTGCAGATGCGAGGCGTACGGGTACGCAGACGTACTCCCTGTACTTCAAGTAGCCCGGCAACAAAGCAGGTGCGGTGCCCTGTGAACGCTTACATTGAATCATAGCAGACTTTGGTTTATAGTTCCTTGTTTATGTTTTATCTGACTTTTCTTACTTCTCTAGCCAATATTTCGTGATTAAACAATACAAAAATGACTATTACAGAAGCCATATTTCTCGGAATCCTTCAGGGCGTTACTGAGTTTTTGCCTGTATCCAGCTCCGGCCATCTTGTTTTGGCGGAGTATTTCCTGGGTCTCAAGGATACCACCATTGCATTTGATGTTACTCTTCATCTAGGCACCTTGATCTCCGTTTTTTTATATTTTTGGCGGGACTGGGCAGGTATGGCAAAAACTCTGGTCCCGGGAAAGACGTCAGTAAAAGAAGACAGACGGCTTTTTTTTCTCGTCCTGATAGGTACTGTGCCGGGGGCCTTTATGGGTTACTTCCTGGAGGGGCCTGCCTCCACTGTATTTCGTTCTCCATGGGTAGTAGTGGCGACTCTTTCCGGGATTGCCTTGCTCCTGTGGTTAGCAGAACGCCTGGCATCTCATAAACGCGGTTTTAAAAATTTCGCATGGAAAGATGCCGTTTGCATTGGAACAGCACAGGCCCTTGCTATTGTGCCTGGTGTTTCAAGGAGTGGGATAACTATGACAATGGCACTTTTCTTGGGTTTTGAAAGGAGGGCCGCTGCCCGCTTCTCGTTCCTGCTTTCCGCCCCCATAATTGCGGGAGCAGGGTTATACGAGGGCATTAAGCTTTGGCAGGATGGTTTTGGGACCCTGGGCATGGATTTTCTCTGGGGCTTTATTGCTGCAGGCATTTCCGGCTACTTAGTCATAGCCTTTTTGATGCACTATCTAACAAAACACACATTTTATCCCTTTGTATATTACCGTTTGATACTGGCTCTTATAGTGGCTGTGGCCCTTAAAATGGGAGGACTATAGACCCATGATCAGATTTATTTCAATATGTATCCTGTTCTACGCTTTTGCCGCTGTTTTTCTAAATCCTTTGCCTTGTATGGGACTTACGACAGATGAACAACATACCGTAAAGCTCTGCAAAAAACTCTCAAGGGGAGTTGTAAACGTAACCAGCACAGCAGTTGCGCTAAACTCTTATCTGGATCCGGTGCCTCACAAAGGCTCAGGCTCCGGGTTTATCCTGGATCACCTTGGACATATCTTGACAAATCATCACATTATCAGTGATACGCACTCCATTGAGGTTATCTTAGCTGATGGCTGTAAGTGGCCTGCCAGGTTAGTGGGAACCGATAGCGAAACCGATCTTGCAATACTTGAGTTACGAGCGCCTCAGAAGGAACTTGAATCCATCACTCCAATGCAACTTGCAGCCACGAAGCTCAGTATAGGCCGGAAAGTCTTTGCGCTGGGCGATCCTTTTGGAACAGGGTACACAGTGTCACAGGGCGTGATCAGCTCCCTCAGACGCAGTATTTCCAGGCCTGACGGACGTGTAGTCCATGACGTAATCCAGACTGATATATCCATAAATCCGGGCACTTCCGGTGGGCCGCTCGTTGACTCATCAGGCAGGGTAATCGGAATAAATACTTTGATATTCAGTCCCTCAAAACATATACCCGGAGTAGGCTTTGCTATTTCCTTCGAGACCATTGAATGGGTGGCCCCACAACTTATTTCCAAAGGGTACGTAGCCCGTGCCTGGCTTGGGGCGAACCTTCAGAATGTCACCCCGGCTCTGGCTAAGCTTCTTGATCTCCCGGTTGAAAAAGGGGCTATTGTAATAAATGTAACCCATGGAGGTCCGGCTGCCGAGGCAGGGATAAAAGGGAGCGAGAAGGACCTCCGTCTTGGAAATCGTCTCTACCCTGTGGGAGGAGATATTATTGTTGCAATTGATGGCGAAGAGGTAAAATCAGACACCGCGGCAATTCGGATACTGCTGACCAAAGAGCCTGAAGAGGAGGTTCTGGTCTCGATTTACCGTGGAGATCGTTTAAGACGTCTCAAGGTCCGTTTAGGGAAAAAGCCCTCAAGATCAAAGCGTTAGGAACGGGAGATAAATAAACGGTTACAACATTGGTTTTATGGGAGGGAAGCTGCTTGACCAGCTTCCCTCCCTCTATGCTATACGGTATCCTTCTTCATAGCAAAACACAGATTGAACTTGGTGTGGACTATCACTTTTCCACTATTGTCTCGTCGATCTTCATGCCAAAGTGTCTTCCAGCCTTTTCGACAGCCACAAGCACCTCATCTCCCTTTTTCAGATTGACTATTGAAATTGGTGATCCATCAGGTTTTGTAAGACGGATGGTCTCCGCATTTTGGAGGATAGTCGATATCACACTTCCATCGACTTCCGCTTCGACCAACATAAGAGGCCGTTTTTCTATTTTCAACCTTCCCACAACGGCCCTTGTAGCCCCTCCTTTAAAATCGACTATAAGGACATCATCTCCAGCCTTGAGATCAGACAGATATTTTGTCTTGCCGTCGCTTACCCTGATGTATGCATGCACAGGACCTGCGTTTACACGAAAGGGACGGGGAGCGACATATGGGTTTTCGATGCTTTCGGAATGTACTAAGAACAGGGCCGCACTGGAGTTCCCAATGAGCATACCTTCTCCCATATGCATTGACGTACAAGTATCCACGCAGACCCTGTCCCCCATATCGAGGGACTTGGCGCCCAAGATCTTTGCCGTAACCAGTGGAATTTTCTCTCCGGAACTTTTGACTTCGCGAATAATTTTCTTTAGTTCATTTATGTCATTTGTCGTAACCAGGATACCATCCACGCCTTTTTCGAGTATGGAGAGAAAATCCTTTGCCTCGGCCAGAGTTTTTGCCTCTGCGTATAGATTGCCTGTCTGCGCTATAAGGTTTTCCAGCGGTATAATCGTCCAATCAGTCGTCTTCACAATAACTTTTTTGGTCTTTGTGAGTTTTACGATCTCTTTTTCATCTTTGCCGCTCTTGATCTTATATTCGACTATATCCTGGCCAAGCTTCAGATCTCCATCTTTGGCGATAGTGCGGATAATGCCGAGTTCTTTTACCTTGGCCGTATATTTTTCGGGAACCATAACCGCATCCGCCCCGCTTTCCAGGGCAGTTGTAATAAGATTTTTGTCCCAGGGTACAGCTTTTACCCAGACCTCTTTCATTATGCTTCTCCTCTCAAATGATCGATTGCTTCGTCAACCGACGCATTTTGATGAATAATCAAGTCAAAGGCCTGCACTATTTTTGTTGGGTCCTTGTGCTGGAAGACATTCCTTCCGATGGAAACCCCTGCCCCGCCCACATCAACGGCGTCTTTTACCATGGCCAGAACGTCTCTGTCCGAATCCATTTTTGGACCGCCGGCGATCACGACAGGGACCGGGCACCCTTCCACAACTTCTCTGAAGGTCTCCGGATCGCCTGTATAATTAACCTTTACAATGTCAGCGCCCAGTTCAGCACCCAGCCGCGCTGCATGTTTTACTACAGCAACGTCATGTTCGTTTTTGATCTTCTCTCCTCTCGGATAGACCATGGCAAGCAGCGGCATCCCCCACTCCATAGCAGACTCGGAGATAGCGCCAAAATCCCGGAGCATTTCACGTTCCTTCTTGCTTCCTATATTGACATGAATGGATACTCCATCAGCCCCCAGTTTAATGGCCTCTTCCACACTGCACACCAGGCTCTTCCTGTTTGGTCTTTTTGTAAGCGATGTGCTTGCAGAGAGATGTATGATCATCCCGACATCTTTTCCTCCTCCACGATGTCCTGCCCGCACGATACCCTTGTGGATCAGGATAGCATTGGCACCGCCTGTTGCTACTTTGTCAATCGTGGTCTTCATATCAATCACGCCTTCTATAGGCCCCACGCTTACGCCGTGATCCATAGGTACGACTATTGTCCTTCCGGTATTCCGGTTGATAATTCTTTCCAATCTAACCTGTTTGCCTATCATACCCTTTCCCCCTCAGTATACCTTATGCTTTGAGGCAATTTTAAAATATCCTTTTTTGACCAATCCATGCCTGCGGCAGGCAGGTCTAAATCCGGTAATAAAAAATTGCCTTTTCGATCGATTCGAAAAAGTAGGCCATCAAGTGACCTGTCTGGGCGAAAGATTACTTCACCGAAGGCTCAGGTGTCAAGAAGTGTCAAAAAACGTGAAAACATCATCCTCGCGAACTGGAAGTTGAGTCACCCCCGTCAATTTTGGCTCATCGAAATCTTCAATAACAATCAAATGTACGATCAGTATTACCTATTTGACATTCAACCAAAAATCATAAATTATTCAACTGAAAATTAATAATTTGAAATTCCCATTATTCAGACAAGACGGACGGATTTGTGAGGTTGTATGGAGACATTGAATTGCCGGGGGCTTAGCTGTCCTCAGCCGGTGCTGAGGACCAAGGATTTTATCGAAACCAATACCCGGACATTGGCATTTACAGTAGTAGTTGACAATGCCGCCGCGGCCCAAAACGTCGTCCGTTTTGTCGAAAGCCAGGGTTTCAGTGCGTCACTTGACCAAAACATCGATAATTTTGAGATCAGGGCTGAAAGGTCTGAGGAAACTTGGAGCGAATCTGTAGCCACCGAGCCTGCCTCGTCGAATGAGAAGACGCTGGTTCTGATTCCTAAGAATACGATGGGTTCGGGAGATGATGTGCTGGGAGCGGGACTCATGCTCAATTTTTTAAATACGCTCAACGAGATGGGAGAGACTCTCTGGAGAGTGGTTTTTCTCAATGGTGGGATAAAACTGACCATTGAGGGGGCCAAGACCTTGCCTGCCATACAACAACTGGAGGCCCAGGGTGTAAGCATTCTTGTATGCGGCACCTGCCTCACGCACTTCAATCTGCTGGATCAAAAAGGGGTGGGTGAGACCACGAACATGCTGGATATCGTAACAAGCATGCAGCTCGCAGACAAGGTGATCAGTGTGTGATGTCCAATTATATTTTGTCGCCGAAAGAAATCGTGTGGGCCAGAGTATTTGCCAGGGTTACGAAATCTTTAATGCTCAAGACTTCTGCCCTGTAGCCCGGATCTATTCCGCAGACCTCCAGTGCATGAAGTATTTCATCTTGCGAAAAAGAAGCCGGTCCCTTAAGGGCGTTTATCAATTTCTTTCGTCTTTTCTGAAATGCCTGTCTGACAATATTTTTAAAAAACGCAAAATCCGTTGCAACAATGACAGGCTCTCTGAATTCCATTTGTACTAAAGTCGACGTGACCTTTGGGCGAGGGCGAAAAAGGCCCGGAGGTATGTCCATTAATCTGGTGACATTGGCGCAATATCCGGTAAGCACTGATAATATTCCGTAAGCCTTGCTTCCAGGACAAGAGACAAGGCGCTCCGCCACCTCCTTCTGAAACATCAATGTTGCCCTGTTTATATGATTACGTTCTGCGATCAGCTTAAATACTACCTGGCTTGAAATATTATAGGGCAGGTTGCCTATTATCTTGAGAGTACTCCCCATCTCTTCTGCCAGACCCTGGAAAGAAACCCTGAGGATGTCCGAATGACGCAACTCCACATTCCCGGGCAGAGGTCGCTTTTCGCGTACCCATTTAATCAGTCTCTTGTCTATTTCAAGGCCAATAACTCTGGAGGCCTTTTTTGAAAGTTCCCCGGTCATGGCCCCAAGCCCCGTACCCAGTTCTATTACTTGATCTCCGGGCTGTATGCCGGATAGTTCTACAATGGTCTCAATGGTGCCCTGGTGGACAAGAAAGTTTTGGCCAAGGGAGCGTTTAGGCAACGGAAAGCCAGTTTCATAGATATTAGTTATGGGAGATCTCTTTGCTGTATTCGGGATCATTATGATTG
>JAYEMY010000238.1:0-2509 GCA_034718455.1 Thermodesulfobacteriota bacterium | reverse complement strand
ATGTTGATGATGAAAAAATCAGAGGAACAGCGCCTACATACCGTCTTGATCTGAAAGAAGAGGTGGATCTGGTAGAAGAGATAGCCAGACTCCACGGCTTTCCCAATATACCGACTCAGGTACCCATAGCCGGGATTGCCGCCAGGGCCCCCGAACCGTCTCAAGGGCTTGTTCACAGGACAAGAACCATCCTTTCATCTCAGGGCATGACCGAGGTGATCTCATATAGTTTTATGTCACCGAATGAAATAGAGGCATTGGGTCTGGACAAAAATGATCCAAGGATGCAGATGGTGAGTGTGCAGAACCCCTTGAGCGATGATCAGTCAGTAATGAGGACCAGTATCATCCCCTCGCTGATGGGGACAGTAGCCAAAAACCAGGCGAGGCGGAACATGGACCTTGGACTTTTTGAGATCGGCACTGTATTTTATGCAAGGGGAACAGGTGAACTTCCCCTTGAAGAACAGAGAATAGTTGCCCTGTGCACAGGAGCGCGCTATCCTGAATCATGGTCATGGCCGAGGGAGCAGGTAGACCTTTTTGATTTAAAAGGAGTTCTGCAAGGGTTGCTCCAGGCCCTTGGGATCTCCGGATGGAAAACCGTATTAGAGACACCGGATGATTCTTTTTACCTGCCGGGCACTTCAGCCGGTATAGTATGTGGAAAAAATTCCGTCCTGGGCAGCTTTGGGCAAATCGATCCGGATATTTTGGAATTCTGGGATATAGACGGGCCGGTATTTGTGTTTGAACTTTCTTTTAATGTTTTAGAAACAGCCGCGTCCCGGCAGCTTAAATTTACTTCCCTTGCCAAGTATCCTGCTGTGGAGAGGGATATTGCAGTAATTGTCCAGGACAGGCTTTCTGCTCAGGATCTCATGGAATATATTTCCGGACAGGCCCCGAATTTTCTTGAAGAAATGAGAATTTTTGATATTTACAGGGGAAAACCTGTTCCAGAAGGCTCAAAGAGCATAGGCATGCGTTTTACATACAGGGCTTTGGATCATACACTCTCAGACCAAGAGGTCTCAGAAGTCCATGATCCAATGGTCCGCTCTGTTCTTCAATCCTACAAGGCAAAGTTAAGGGACTGATGGGGGGTAACCGTTTATACTCCCTGGCAGCCGACAGGCTTTTGCAGGGTTTCAACCGCGAACAAGGTTGCACCAAAAGGCGTATTCTCAACGGATTGTGCTTTGAAACCCGAAAAAGGCTGTTGGCTGTCAAGGGGGGGAAGTGAATGATTACGATGGGGGCCTTGACCAAGCGGGAAATTGCAGAGACAGTAAGCAATGAGCTTGGCTATTCCATGCGTGTCAGCCTGCAACTGGTCAATGATATCTTTAGCCGGATCAAGGCATCACTTATTAATGGCGATCAAGTGAAGATTGTGAGGTTTGGTACCCTGCGCAGCGTGCAAAAGTCAGCACGCAGAGGGACCAGCCCTGTTAATGGGGAGCCGATTATTATTCCCGCTCAGCGTACAGTGGCTTTCCGCCCCAGCCGGTTACTTAAGAGGATCATAAATGCCAGGACAGGGGAAGAAATACTACCGGATAGGTGAAGTGAGTGAGCTGATCGGGGTTGAACCTCATGTGCTTCGCTACTGGGAAAGCGAATTTCGGCAAATTCGTACCCACAGGGTTGCAAAACAACGTCTTTACAGAATTGAAGATATAGATTTTATAAGGCATATAAAAACTCTCCTTTACGATAAAGGATTTACCATAGCCGGTGCCAGAAGGCGGATCGCAGAAGAACAAAAGATGAAGGATGCCAAAGACAGGACCAATAAGTTGCTCAAGGAAATCCGGTATGAACTAATTGCCATAAGAGAGATGATCGGTCCAAACAATGGATGATAGCCAGCATAAAGAACTTAAACGCCTCAGACAGCGAATTGATAAAACAGACGTTGAGCTTGTACGCCTGCTCCAGGAACGCCTGGAGGTGGCGGAGGAAATCGGCCGGACCAAGGCGGAATCCTACCAGCAGCCCCTTGATCTTTCCCGCGAGCGGGAAGTCATCCAGCACATTCTGAAGCAAAATACCAAAAAATTTCCCCCTGAAGGCCTAAAGATCATCTTCGGGGAGATCATATCTGCCTGCAGGAACGCTCAGCGTCCGGCCAAGCTGGGATATCTCGGCCCTGAGACAACCTTTACCCATATGGCCGCAGTCCGGTTCTTCGGCAATGCTCCTGAGTTTGTTCCTATGGGCAACATTACCGAGGTATTTGAAGAAGTAGAACGCAGACGTACAGACTATGGGGTGGTGCCTGCGGAAAATTCAGTTGAGGGTACTGTAGCCCTGACCCTGGACGGGCTCTGCGATTTTAAGGTCAAGGTATGCGGGGAAATTTATTTGCCTATCTCCCATGACCTCATCAGTCAGAGCGGCAGGATAGACAAGATCCGCCGCGTACTTTCTCATCCCCATGCCCTGGCCCAGTGCAGAGGATGGCTGCAACGTAACATGCGGGCAGTCCCGACAGAAGAGGTGG
>JAYEMY010000237.1:0-2547 GCA_034718455.1 Thermodesulfobacteriota bacterium | reverse complement strand
GCTAATTGCCATCATAGAACATTAGACCAAGGCTGGAAAAACAAAGGACTGCCATATGTTGATAATGATAAGGGGATTTGGACTCCTCAGCAGAAAGGCAGAAGTTTGAATCCATAATAGAAACCTTGCTAGGTGTGCAACCTACGGCAGAGCTATCACGCTCTGCCTTTTTTTCGAGAAAAGCGATTCTGAGGCAATTGATTTTTTCTTTGAAAAGCAATTTCTCAAGGGAGAATCTGTCCGAAATTCCATCAAAATTCTTTCATAACATAGCACAGGCAAGCACCATAAAAAAAGCTCTTTTTCCGCAAGCAGAAAAGGCCCTCCTGTCACACTATTGTCACACCAAAATAAAAGCACTCACAGCAAAAAACCATAAGTGCTTGTTTTCATTGGTACGCCAGGCAGGATTCGAACCTGCGACCTACGGATTCGTAGTCCGGTACTCTATCCATCTGAGCTACTGGCGCATGTGTGGACTCTTTATAATGGATCAGGTGTTTTGTTGCAAGTCTATGAATTTTTGACCGACGGGCATACACTTCGAACAGGACACTCACGACAATTTGGTTTCCTGGCCTTACATATCTGTCTCCCGTGGTTGATCAGGATATAAGTTATCTCGCCCCAGTCTTTTTTTGGGATTATTGCCATGAGATCACGTTCTATCTTAACGGGATTGTCTTCCCTGGTCATACCCAGGCGTTTGGCAAGGCGCTTTACATGGGTATCCACTGCTATACCGGCAATCACTCCATAGGCATTATATAGTACAATATTTGCTGTTTTCCTCCCAACACCCGGGATTGTAACCATTTCTCCCATGGTCCTTGGAACCTTACCCTTGAAACGTTCCAGAATGATCCTTGAAGCCGCTTTTATGTTTTTGGCCTTATTCCGAAAAAAACCTGTGGTTCTTATGAGTTCCTCCAGTTTTTCTATAGGGGCTTCAGACATGCTCCCGAGATCTGGAAACCGCTCGAATAGAACAGGAGTTACCTGGTTCACTCTAACATCAGTACACTGAGCTGAAAGAATGACGGATACAAGTAGTTGAAAGGGGTTCGCAGACTTCAGAGCTATATGAGCACCTCCATATGTGGCCTCCAGTATTTCTATTACATTCAGTATTCGGTCTTTCTCATTCATTCTTAAAATCTCAATCTCCTCATCAAAGCAAAACCCATTGTGATAAGCACAAGGTGCACCATCCAGGGCGCAAAAAACGCCGGAACCACGCCGGTTTTACCCAAGGAAAGAGCAAAACTCCAGGTTACCCATGCAGCAAAACCAATAGCCACTCCTAACCCCAGGCCCAGTGAAAGACCTCCACGCTCCATGAACAGTGTAATGGTCAATCCGACCAAAAGCAGACTGCATCCTAGAAACGGATATAGGATATATCCCCACAATACAGTCTCTTGCTCTTTTGCAGAGTATCCGGACTGTTTCAGCCTTTGGACACTCCGCCAGAGAGAAACCATATCCATCTGTGCCGGGGGTGTCTCAACAGCAACAAAATCCTCAGGTGTCTCTGCAAGATTGATATTCAAGGTCTCAAAGGTGTTAACAGAATACGTGGCTTCTTTCCCCTTTCTCAATTTGCGCAGTCCATGTTTAAAAATCCACTTATTATCTGAGTATGTGGCTTCAGTTGCTGCCACAAGCCGGGTAATTACATACTTGTTGTCAAATGAAAACCATTGAACGTTTTTAAGCCTTTTGGCATCAGGACTCCCCAGTTCTGTGGCCCATATGCTGTTGTCACCCAGGAAAAAAAGCCTGTTTCCCTTCAGCATCCCTCTGGGCGGTCTTTTCTTGACCTCTACCTGAAATATTGCATGGGCCCTTTCTGTTGCTTTAGGAATGTATAACGCCTTTAAGGTAATCAGGATCGATGACAGAAAAAAAGCCGCAAGTAACAAGGGGAATATAATTTTCCAGGGCTTAACTCCAAGGGAACGCATAGCAAGTAACTCCATATGCCTTGAAAGGAGCATGATACTTAGAAGCCCGGCAAGTAGAACAGCCAATGGTGTCAGCTCATAGAGTATTTTGGGTATTGATAGAAAAAAGTAGGCCAGAGCTGAGGACATAGGCGCATTTGCCTCAATGAAATCATCCAGCCTCTCAAACACCTCAATCAGGAGATAGATCCCGATCAGTCCCGGAAGAACCAGTGTGAACATTAAAAAGAAGTTGCGAAGCAAATACCGGCTAAGCACACTCATGCTAGCGGCCCCCGTCTGTACAGCAGAATCATCAATCCAACTGTTATGCCGGCAAAGATGAAATTAGGTGTCCATAGGGCGATAACAGGTAAAATATTGCCTGTATCGGCCAAGCCGGCTGCAAAGGCCACGGAAAGGTAGTAGGCCAGAAATGCTGCAAGACCTAAGGCAATTCCTCCTGAAAGTCCTGTTCTTCCGAACAGTATACCCAACGGTGCGGCCATTATGCCCAGGATCATGGCACCTATAGGTACTGCCAGTCTCTCGTGAAACTCGGTAAGATAGTGCACCCTGTGTTTGGCGGATGTGTCAGGGT
>JAYEMY010000236.1:0-2549 GCA_034718455.1 Thermodesulfobacteriota bacterium | reverse complement strand
AATGTCGAATATCGAACAAGGAATCTCGAATTATGAAGGACTTTAAAGTCATCCTTTCGACATTCATAATTCCTTGTTCGATATTCTGCGGTTTAACATCGTATTGGCCGAAACGATGATCAAGGCCGATATTCATTACTAAATTCTAGGTCCCCCAATATGTGAATGCGCCCTCTCTGAACCCTTACGATAAATTGGCAGATAGAACAGGGTGTTCAATAGGTGTTAACGGGACTTCCCTGATATCCTTCTTGTTGTCCTGGACAATGTGTTCAGACAGCGCTGTTGCAGCATCTTTCCATTGATACCACTGTTGGGGATAGCTGAGTATATAGCCCTCAAGCTTGTTCCATGCCTTGGCAGCCAAAGATGAATCTTTGCTGCCATCTGCAAGGGGATCAATACATAGCGTAAAGCCATCTTTTTCTCGCTTCATAAGTCCCATAAGTGCAGGCACTTTGGCCCTGCGTTGTAAGAAGTCCGGAGTTCTGTCCTGTGGCATCTTGTGGCCAAAGACTGAGATTTGCTTATCAGTGTACGGACGCCATTCTGAGAATTCGTCGCATTCTGTGATCAGTATTCTCCCACTCTTTATAGCCCGAAGCGCCTTGAATATTACTTTAGGTTCATTGGCATCTATCAATATGACATCAAACTCTCTTGCCTTTTTTATAAGTTCTTCTTTTAGCTTTTTTGTTTTGAACCGGCATATCAATGCGATCTTGTAGCCGTTCATGACCAATGACAGTGGAAGGAACTCCACCGCCCCAAAGTGTCCTGTAATAAGGATGCATCCTCTACCTGTTTTTGTGATTTCATCCAGATACCTCTTGTTTTTGATATGCAGGCGCGGGCGCAAAAAAGTAATCATCTCAGATAAGGGTCTGTGGGCTATTATTAATTTTTCAAAGTAATGATCAAAAATTCCCAAAAAGGCTTTGTAAGATGGGGTTTTTTGGAGATTAAACCTCAGAACATGGTCCAGGCAAAGTGCTATTTTTTTTTATTAGTTTGGTTTAAGGAGAAGTATAAAAAACCAAGTAGATATAGGTAGATACGCAGGCAGGTAAAAGGTAACAACCCAGCCAATTTTACATTGAAGGGAAGTTGAAAGAACTGACTTAAACCAAGACCTGCAACATTGGGTATTCCACGCATCATGTCCTCCTTTGTGCGATGTTATTGATTTAAAATTATATTATGTGATTTTTTATAACTAGCTGATATTATATAATTATTTTTACACTTCCCTTTCAGCATCCCTTTCAGCACTACTGGCAAAGAGAGTATGGATGTGATTTATAAAGGCGTAATACATTTTATAAAAACGTACTATGAATTTTACAAGACTTGTGCTAAGATGATCAAATTTTTTAAGGAAATTTTGTTTTTCTTCTAAAATTCTGCGGAAACAGAATTTTTCTACTGGTTGAAAAAGAAGTGTTCGGAAATAAAGTAACAGGTTGGCTTATCAGTGTTACTAATTCATAATAATTACGCAAAATTAGTGCCATCCATTTATACTGGTTCCTGTAATGTACAGGCGCTTGCCCAAAAACTATAAGAAAGCTATAATTAGCTTTATTTATTAGTTGGTGCCTGAACGGAAACCCCAAATTTTGTTTTCTCTAGTTAGGTCGGGGACCATTAACATATTAAGATTATTTCCTTTTTTAAATTCAACATTCAACATTTAGAATTCAAAATTGTGTCTGAACGGCCTTTTCGTTCAGACACTAGTTAGTCTTTGTTGTTAATGTGTTTTTAATTGCAACTTCTGAAAGAGGCATAATCATGCCTGAAATATATATTATCCTCTTCTTTTGGTTCTCATTTTTGACTTAAGTGCGTCAAAAAATTGACAATGAAATAATTCATAATGGCGAAACACAACAGTTGTATTAATTCCCTTGCTATCATTGAATATGTCGAAGAAAGGGAACCCCGAAAATTAGCTCGGCTCTTTAAGGATCTCGGGCCGGAAATGGCAGGGATATCCAACCCAAAGGCATTCCTTTCTGATCCAAACAACTGGATTTCATCCAGCCTGATGATTCAGCTTTATAAGAGGGCCGGGAGGATTCTGGGCGACGAGGATGCAGCCTATAAGATAGGCTTCAACTCTGTGTTGAAGCAGCGTCTGGGCTATATTCAGAAGATTATAATCTATGCCTTTGGTAATCCAGCTAAGGGAATCAAGCATACCCAGAGGATAAATGACCATTTCAACAGGACTAAGAGGACAGAACTACTGAGTTCTTCCCGTAATAATGCCGTAATACGTCTCATCTGGTCAAGGGACATTCCCCTCAGCCGTAATTTCTGCCTGATGAATAAAGGTATTTACAGGGCGATTCCGGTGATATGGGGTCTCCCTCCTGCCCGCCTGGAAGAGACCAAGTGTTTCTTCAAAGGGGATGAATACTGCGAATACCATCTCCAGTGGGAGACCCGGAACAGAGTCAAAGATTTTTATCACAGGATATTCACGCCATGGAAGATTTTCCAGGACAGCAGAAAGGAGCTTGAGAGGGATAAGGAAATCCTCA
>JAYEMY010000235.1:0-2562 GCA_034718455.1 Thermodesulfobacteriota bacterium | reverse complement strand
TACCGGCAGGAGCAGGCTCAATACCCTTGAAACGCTTGTGGATCACTGGAAGGGCCATTGGAACGTAAAGAAAAGTATAGGGCTGATCCTCAGCCAGTATCTCCTGGATACGCCAATATATTTTCTTGCGTTCATTTCGGTCAAAGGTCCTCCGCCCCTCCACAAGGAGGCGGTCCATCTCAGGGTTCTGGTAACTGATAAAGTTCAGCTCCTTTCCTCCTGTCTTGGAGGAATGCCAGATATCATAAATGTCCGGGTCCTGTCCCAATGTCCAGCCCAGTATTACTGCCTCGAACCGTCTCTTGTCTATAAAGTCATTGATAAAGGCTGTCCACTCAAGGGTCCTGATCTTCATCTCTATCCCGATCTGCTTGAGCCTGTACTGAACAATCTGGGCTGTTCGATCCCTCAGAGAATTACCCTGATTGGTTATGGCCGTGAATGAGAATGGCCTCCCTTCCTTGTCCAGCCTGCCGTCTCCATCCCTGTCTACCCAGCCTGCCGCGGCAAGCAGGGCTGTTGCCCTTTTCGGATCATATGGATAACGTCTGACATTTGGGTTGTAAAACCATGTATCGGGTTTATACGGGCCGGTTGCCTTCACTCCGAATCCTAATAGCACTCCACGGATTATTTCATCTTTATCTATGGCATAGGCAATGGCCTGTCTTACTCTTTTGTCTGTAAAAAGAGAGAATTTTAAATTGTAACCCAGATACGTATATGAAAAAGAGAGATAGCGATATTTGTTAAAATTTATCTCGAAAAACAGGGAACTTGCCTGCCTTTCATATTGGATCGGAGATAACCCCATCCAGTCAAGGCCACCTGATTTCAGCTCAAGGAACATGGTCGCCGAGTCAGGTATTATCCTCATTATATAGCGGTCAAGATAAGGCCGTCCTTCAAAACAGGTGAGATTTGCCTTCAGTTCTATGCGTTCCTGGGTCTTCCACTCTGAAAGGCTGTATGGACCCAAGCCCACAGGGTTTCGTCCAAAGGGACACTTTGTGATGTCCTTTCCATCCAGCAGATGCTTTGGCAGCACAACCAAATTCCCCCAGGAGCTCAGGGCAGGGGCAAATGGCTCCCTGTACGTTACCTTAAAGGTATAAGGGTCAGGTGCTTCGGCATTTTCGACCTCCATAAAATCGCCCGCATAGGCAGTCGGGGTACCTGGGGCTGTAATGGTCTCAAAGCCAAAGAGCACGTCCTTCGAGGTAAACGGCTCACCGTCCTCCCATTTAACGCCCTTCCTGAGCTTAAAGGTGATGGTGAGTCCGTCAGGAGAAATTGTCCATGACTCAGCCAGATCACCAACCAGGTTGAGGTCCTTGTTGTATTTAACCAGGCCGTTATAAATAAGGCCTGCAATCTGATGCGACGTAGCGTCGGATGCCAGCATTGGAACCAGGGTAGTGGCGTCCCCGATGGATCCCAGGACAATGGCATCGCCGTAGTCCGGCTCGGAAGCATAAGAAAGGGGGAAGACTGAAGGCTGAAGGCTGAAGGAAAAAATGAAAAGGGGGAGAAAAATTGAAATTTTAAATGTTGAATAGCTCAACCCAACCTACTTTTTGATTGCTCTGGACTCTCAAGTTGTGAAATACAATAATGAATTTTTCATTAATTCAAAATTCAACCTTCAGCATTCAACATTTCTTTTCCTTCCTCTCCATAAGGCCCTCAACACAGCTATAAGGCACCCTGAGTCCTCCTGTGCCTCTACCCACCTTTATTTTTGGTTTGGCCTTGCCATGATAGTCGCTACCGCCGGTGGGGACCAGGTTATACTTCTTGCAAAGCGACAGGGACAGATTGATTAGCTCCTTGCTATGCATGCTATAGTAACATTCAATGCCGTCAAGACCTTGCTCCGTCCACTTTGCTACAAGCTCATCCAGGTGTGCGGGAGTTCCAAATTCAAGTGACATGGGATGGGCCAGGACCGCCAGACCTCCGGCCTTATGTATGGTAGTTATTGCCTTTTCCGGACTGAGGATGGACTTTGGAACATAAGCAGGGGCGCCCTTTTTCAGATAACGGACAAAGGCCTCATTCGTGGATTTTACATAACCTCGATTTACCATTGCCCTTGCAATGTGCGGGCGGCCGATCTGTCCCCCTTTGCCCATTTCATCCAGCTCGCTCGGGGATATTGGACGGCCTAGGTTTTTAAGACGTTCCAGAATCAAAGGATTTCGGGAGGCCCTTGCGGATTGGACATCTTTCAACACCTCGTTCAATTCAGGTGAACCCGGATCAAATAGATAGGCCAGGACATGCAGGGTGCCATGTGATATCCGAACACTCAGCTCCACACCTGGAAGTAACTCTATTCCAAGTTTCTCAGATGCATCAAGGGCCTCTGGAAAACCTGCCACAGTATCATGGTCGGTGACCGCAATTGCGGCAAGACCTGAGTTTACTGCAAGCTGTATTACTTCAGCAGGTGAATCAGAACCGTCCGATGCCGTGGTATGTGTATGCAAATCACAATATTTCATTTGAACCTCTGAACCTTTGAACTCTGAATTACGAACTCTAAACCCACAACCGGTT
>JAYEMY010000234.1:0-2574 GCA_034718455.1 Thermodesulfobacteriota bacterium | reverse complement strand
TATTTTTCTTGCTAAGGCAGAGTGTCCAGCTTCCATTTTACAAAAGGCTCTTTTGAATATATTTAACGGTTATCATGATATCAACCGGACATAATTGTTAAAAAAGACCTCGAATTGCTTGCCCATAAGGGTTTCATGATACCAGAGCCAAACTATTTTGGCTTGTTTTGTTAATTTTGTCTGCTATTATTTTTCGAAAACTTGAGATTATAATATCAAACGCTAAATCATTTGTCAGTGGTATATTCCATGGTCTCGACCAGAAACATTTTTAAGGCTGTTTGGATGAGTTCTGTTATTCCATCCTTCCAATTGCGGAGCAAAACAGAGCTAAATTCTTCCTCGGGATTTTGATTTTGGCTTGCCCGGATTAGATGAGGAGAAGACATGATCCTAAAAAAAATTAAGGCATTTCTGAGAAAAAAAGGTGTGACCGGCCTTTGCTTTGGAAGGAGCCTGAAAACGGTCCCGGAAGGTTCGGTTGTACTATTCCCTTATGAGCCTGGAATCTTAAACTGCGGGATAACGGGCATTCTGGCGTTCAAGAGGCGATCTGCCCGGACAGCGGATTTGCCGGTTGACGAGCTTGAGCATAAGGTAAAGGATTTGTTCGAATACACTTGGGAAAGGCTCAAGCAGAAAGGGTTGAGGCAAAAAGAGCACTATCTGGGAGGGAAAGAGCTTTTGGTCGAGATAAAACGTCTCTGTGACAAACTCAAAGCTCAGGACAGCTTCTATGAATGCTTTTCTAATAGTAGTGGCTGCAAGGATAGGGTCTCTGCTCTTTGCCCAAAACTCGAAAGGCTAATCGAGACCGAAGAAAAGGCCCGCATCCAAACAACAGGGCGTCCGGCACCCGAAGATTGCGAGCTTACCCGGTTAAAAGACATAGTGTGGTCTCTGAAGCACGATGTCCTGGAGAATATTGAGAAGATAAAGGTACTCGGGAGCTTTGAACAATACGACGAGAACCCACTTGTGGTCAGACAACTCAAGGGGATCAACCTCGTTTTCAATAACCTGGATCGCCTCGAAGTCAGGGGAAGAGACTCGGCTGGGATCTCTATCTTTTTTATGCTTGACGATACTATATTTTCGCAGCTTCAGAAGACATTGCAAGAGGCATCGCTACTTGATGAGTTTGAGGCCAGACAGGCAGGCCGGGTTTTGGTAAATTGCAGCATCAGGGTCAATAGACAAGGCACCACGGTATCATCGGCATTCACTTACAAGATAGCTGCTGAGATAGGAAGTCTTGGGGATAACGTTCAATATCTGAGAAAGCAGGTTCGTGAAGATGCCGTATTTCAGCACCTGATCAGGTTTCCTCACCTGTATCAGACCACAATAGCTCACACCCGCTGGGCATCAGTCGGTGCAATCAGTGAAGCCAACTGCCACCCTGTTGACAACCTTGGCGCTGAGCAAGACGACTCTCATGAGAAAATTTCTGAGTCAAATCTCGGATCAGGCACCATTCATGTTTGCCTTAATGGGGACATTGATAATTACATGAGCCTGAAAAGGGATTATGAAAGAGAGACAGGTAACTCAATTGCCGCCCCGATTACCACGGACACAAAGATAATTCCTCTTCAGATAGAAAAATATCTCAATACGGGCAAAACAGTTGAGGAATCGGTGCTCCTGGCGGTGAATGATTTTGACGGTTCCCATGCCATTGCCATGCACACTGATCTTGCGCCGGGAAAATTGTTTCTCGCACAGAAAGGAAGCGGGCAGACGATGTTTGTGGGACTGGCAGAAGATCACTATGTGCCGGCTTCTGAGACCTATGGGTTTGTTGAAGAGACTTCTCGTTACGTTAAGATGGCTGGTGATAGGGTGGTTGAAGGTAAATCCGGCAGTACCCGGGGACAATTATTTGTATTGGACCAGGATAGCAGCGGAGGCATTGAGGGCATCAGGGCCATGTACTATGACGGGACTCCTGTTGACCTTTCTGAAAAGGACATCAAAAAAACGGAGATTACTTCAAGAGATATCGACCGCCGGAATTATCCTCACTATTTCTTCAAAGAAATCTCAGAATCTCCTGGCTCCGTGGAGCAGACTATCCAGGGTCGCCTGGCCATTGTTGAAAAAGACGGTAAAAAGTACCCTCATGTTCTCCTGGACGATTCAGTCGTATCCCCTCGCCTTGAACAAGCCCTGAAGGAAGAGAGTATCCACAATGTCTTTTTCATAGGCCAGGGTACAGCAGGCGTTGCGGCTTCATTGTGTGCTGAATTGCTAAGCTATTACCTGAAAGGCGAAAATATTCGGGTGGCTTCCTTCAAGGCCTCTGAATTCAGCGGGTTCATGGTCGATGACACCCTTGAGGACACCCTGGTCGTTGCCATCACCCAGTCAGGAACTACTACTGATACGAATCGTGCGGTTGATATGGCAAGGGAGCAAGGTGCCTATACCCTGGCCATTGTAAACAGGCGGGATTCAGATATCACCTTCAAAGTGGATGGCGTGCTTTATACCAGTACCGGCAGAGATATTGAAATGTCCGTGGCCTCAACCAAGGCCTACTATTCCCAGATTGCAGCAGGTAGCATCCTG
>JAYEMY010000233.1:0-2581 GCA_034718455.1 Thermodesulfobacteriota bacterium | reverse complement strand
TGTGAAAATCTGTGTCCGAAATTTTCCAAGTCCGCCCGAAGGGCGCTAAGTTCATTTCTATGTCTTGTTTCGTGTTTTCGTACTTTCGTGTTTTCGTGATGGGTTTTGAATAGTTTTTTAACCGCACGGTTGAAAAAGTGTAAACTACAGAATGAAGGATGCCGAGAAATCGATAATGTTGCAGGATATAATAAAAATGGAACAGTACGCCCTATTTCTAATGTCGTAATAGCGTGGTTTTCAGGGGCATAAATAGAGGATTGCTCTATTTTGGAACAGAATATTGTTCCATTCCGGCACAATTATTTGTAACCGTGTTCTTTCTCTTTCCTTCTCTCTTTGCGTCCTTTGCGTTTTCTGCGGTGAACGAAAAATGTTTTGTCATTCCGCGTAACTGCCACAAACCGGTTGAAAATAATATTACGTATGAATTCAGTATGTTATAAAAGTTGGCACGCTTGTTGCTTTTAAAGCTGTCAAAACATGAACAAAAAAACAAAAACTTAAAAAACAACAAAATTAAAGGAGAATAAAAAAATGGATAAGATCACAAGGTTTTTCAAGAATGAAGAAGGCGCGAGTGCAGTTGAGTACGCATTATTGGTATCCCTTATAGCCGTGGCTGTAATTGGCGCAGTGACCACCTTAGGCGAAACTGCCTCGGAAACGTTTTCTAATGCAGCAGATAAATTGGGTTCCCAATAGTTTCCGACTTACTTACTTTGTCAGGCGTCAGATCGAAAGCGGTCCGGCGCCTTTTTTAGAGAGTATTTTTTATGAATGGGCCAGGATCTATTGCCGGATTTCCAATAGAGATAGAGATGTCATGAATACCAAATTCCTCATCCGGATTATCAAATGGTTGCTATTCCCTTGGCGAATGTTCCGGCTCATCGCCGGGTATCTCCCGAACTGGTTGGTGAGCAGACACTATCTTCACAAAGGCCCTGCAACATTGTTGCGCTTCAGTATCTATACAATGGTGTTTCTTCCTCTTTCTCTTTTCCTTATTATTGAACTTTCCATTTGCGTAAATGAAATGATAATAGGACAACAGGCAGACTATCGTCTGGTTTCAGACGGCTTTGCTGATTATCCGGAAGGAAGCTTTCCGCAACTTGGACCTCCTGTGCCTGAAATTCCTCCAATGGATAGAAATTCAGCAGACAGGGAAGCATTTTATCAGTACCTGGTTGAACTCTACTCACCAGTAATTTTTCAGAAAATTGCGAATCATCCAGAATGGGACATGCCGGTCTTTATTGATTTTGATGGAAATATGAATCCCCGCGACAACTTGGATTCTAAAATTTCATCAAATGATTTGCATATTGGGATTTATGGCGAGGTGACAGCGGAAACAAATGATTCATTCTATCTGACTTACAGTCTGTATCACTTGAAAGATTATGACCATCCTATACGTGAGTATCTTTCGACTGCATGCTACCATGATGGTGACAATGAGGGTTTTCATCTACGTGTGGACAAGAAGTCTATGCAAGTTATGGAGGTTGAGACCTGGTTCCATAATATTTTTTTACTCTACAATCGAACAGGGGAGTCGAGCGGTACAGAGCCGATTCAAGGCCCTATCTATCTGGAAAATGGGACACATCCTGTGGTGTATGCACAGTCATGGGGTCATGGAATTCGATTAATTCAAAAGGCAGACATCAAGAACGTGAAAAAAAATGTGAAAGTGATGCGGTTTATGGGATCGCGGCCTGAGGTATCTCCTGAAATCAATTGTAAATATGAGGATAATATTACATACAGGTTAAAGAACTTTGACGACTGGTATTTGCAGGCAGACGGACCTTTTGATCAAGATGGAGGTGTGAGAGGAACTTCATTATTTTCGTGTGAAATTCCGGCAGACTGTCTAAAGAACGGTCAACAGATCAAGGTAGGGAGATTCATAGCCGGGACCAATTACAAGAAAAATACCTGGGTACGTCCCAAGCCCATGTGGTCATGGGATGATCCGTGGGATGATATCGGTATCGCGGTTTGGCATTTTTTCCCCAGCATGTCGATCGAGAGTCATTCAGGTATCAGGCTTTCACATCAGTATTTGTATAACCGCCCGATTGAAAAAATATTTCATAGCACCGTTGACGAAATGATGCCTTGTTTTTGTTTTGGAAAACAACAGCTCCATCAATATCCATTTGCAGATGTAGGTGTATTTAAGGCAGGCAGCTGCCGGGTTGGTCAAATCTTATATTGGGCAGCCCTCAGCAAATGGTTTAAACTTTATGTGAGCCATGTTTCCGGGGCACTCGGGTGATTGGGCGTCAGCTCAAGGAGTGAATAAAATGAAAGATATTGTCATGATTCTCAGTGCAGTGGGCATGGGGGCCTTAGGTCAACTTTCCCTGAAAAAGGGAATGCTGCTGTCCGGACCTACCAATATAGGCTTTGACGTGATATAGGCGTCGCTATGATGGGAAGGGTAATCATTCACTTTCCCCCCTGACAGCCAACAGCCTTTTTCGGGTTTCAAAGCACAATCCATTGAGAATACGCCTTTTGGTGCAACCTTGTCCGCGGTTGAAACCCTGCAAAAGCCTGTCGG
>JAYEMY010000232.1:0-2588 GCA_034718455.1 Thermodesulfobacteriota bacterium | reverse complement strand
CCCGGATAATTCTTGAGGCATCAGGTGGAATACGCCTTGAAAATGTCCGGGAAATCGCCGAAACCGGGGTGGACATAGTATCAGTAGGACTGCTTACCCACTCTGCCAGGGCAAGTGATTTGAGCCTAATGATACTGAAGTAATCATTCATTTCCCGCCAAGGTGGAGGAATGGTTACCGAGCTGTATTCCCCATGGAGGTTTTCCTGTATCTGCTGACCAGTTCAGTAAACGTAAGGTCACTGGTCCATCCGGGTAAAAATTCAGGATGTTGATGCAAGCGAAGTCCTGCTCAAGGGAAAATATATTGTTGAGGGGGAGACCCATTGCTTTTGCAATCAAGACCCTGTTTACACCACCATGACCTACGATTGCTACTGCTTCTTCCTTGCACTTTTTGAGAATTTCATCTATGACGCGCCATACCCGTAAAGCGACTTCTACCAGATTCTCTCCCTGCGGTGGTCTGTAAGACTCCAGTTTTTCCATACGTTCTGACAGGGCACCGGGATATCTTTCTTCCACGGCCTCCCAGCTAAGACCGGACCAGCGGCCAAAGTCCACTTCCCTTAACTCTGACCTGGCCTCCACCGCAAGGCCTCTGGTCCCGGCAATTGCTTTTGCCAGAAAGAGACAACGGCTGAGATCGCTGCTAAAGATCATGCTGAAAGGGACGTCTTTCAGCCTGTCCGCCAAGGCGAGGCTTTGTTTCCTGCCAGAGTCTGAAAGAAACACGTCTTGTTGGCTGTAGAAAACACTTCCCGGATTTTCTACTTCTCCATGTCTCAAGAGGATAATGCGAGTTGGTTTTTTCATTGAGTCTATTTTGCCGTGAAAATATATTTATTAGCCACAGACAAACACAGACAATTTATCCGCTGGTGTGTTCACCAGCGGATAAGGTCTTTTGTCTGTGTTTGTCTGTGTGTGTCGAGCGAGTGTAGCGAGCGGGTGGCTGATATTTTCATGCGTTGGGGTGACGAAAGACCCCGTCATGAACGTTTGAAATCAGAAATTAATTCCGTAAATCGCTGCTGCACCGATGAACAACAAGGTCTCGGATATTTCCAGGTGGCCTCCCAGCACATCCCCTGTGACACCTCCAAGCCTTTTTTTAAACCATAAAGATACCAACAGACTCCAGACTACTACTCCGGCAAAGAACCAGATGCCCCATAGCCCCCATAGAAACCACGCAGCACCAAGGGCCGTCGGACCGGCCAGGGCCAGGGTCCACCTGGTACCAGACCCTACAAAGGCCTTGCCAAGGCCCCCCTCAGGTCGGGCGTAGATTGACGACGACGCCATGACATTTAGGCCCCAACGGGACAGACAGGGGCATAGCAACATTACCTCCCAGGTCCCTCTCCCGGACAATACTGCCAAGGCTGATGACTTAAGTAATAATACGAGTATAAGGACCAGGATTCCCAGTGCCCCGCTGTGGCTGTCCCTCATGATACTCAAGGCCTTTTCCGGCCCTGCTCCGCTTCCCAAGGCGTCAGATGTATCAGCAAGTCCATCCAGGTGCAAGCCTCTGGTAAGAAAGGCCAGCAAGGCCACATTCATTACGCCCATAACAGATGGAGACCACAGATTTTTTGCTATGCTGTCAAAACCTGCAAGCAGGCAACCGAGTAATAGGCCGACTAATGGAAAGGATGCAAGGGATGTCTTCAACTCCGAGTCTTTGAATGACAAACCGGGAACCAGGGGAATTATGGTTAGAAATTGAATGGCAAACAGGATACTTTTAATACCGGCGACTCCTTAAGACACAGAATAAAAATAATAAACTAAGGAACGTACAATAAATAACTTGATAGTATAGGAATTTCCATTTTTTGACAGGATTGACAGGATAAAAAATATGGCATCCTTCATTCATCAGTTTACGCTTTTTTCGAAAAAGCGTATATTGTCGAAATGAATGCCATCGTAGTTGGGTACGCTACGCTTTGCCCAACCTACATTTTTCAACGCTTTCCTATAAACTTGAACAAATTAACGTCTGATTACTCTGCAAAAAGTTGGAGTCGATCTAAAGCTATAACATAAATATATTCGTAATATATAAGTTACGCATACGAAACTTATATAGCTAATTCGAGGCGGTAGCTCAAAATAGACTTTTTTTCAGTGTAACCACCTATGCTTTAATTTTCTCCAAATAGCTCTTCCAGGGAATTGGCATCAAAGATTTTGCCTGTCCAATATTCTAACTGCTCGGTAGAGGCCTGTTCGAGTTTCCTTATATACCATTGGGGTAGGTCTCCGAATCGGCGCACAAGAAGGAATTTCAGTGCCTGGCATAGACCCTCCTGCCTACCCTCCTGCCTACCTTTCTGTAGACCTTTCTGTAGACCAAGCTGGATTCCCTCTTCTTTCCATTCCCTTGTCCATTCTTTTACGCGTTCTGCTAACATGGTCTCTATCTCCATCAACTCATTTACCTTTGGGATTTTCTGGCCAGGCAGGCGTACCGGCAGTAAAACCCGATTGATCCAGACCGTAAATGCACGACGAAGCGATGTTTGCTCCGGTGATTTAAGCCACTTGATTAACCTTTTGACGACCCTGTGCACATCT
>JAYEMY010000231.1:0-2589 GCA_034718455.1 Thermodesulfobacteriota bacterium | reverse complement strand
TAAAGTGGACCCCTATGTCCATTCGTCTACCCTCCCCTTAAGTTGTTCTGAACAAAGGAGAGATTGCCAATCCTTTACCAAAGGCTTAACAAAAATCTTCTTTGGAGTCGTAGTGTAAGTCTTTCCTTGACGGACAAGACCTTCACCAGTTGTCATTCCCAGAAATTCCCAGTTGGCTGCCTTGTAACAGATACCCTCGTAATATCGAGGATCCACAAATGTCTCTGCCAAAATAGGACTGTAACCCCAGCGCTCCAGCCAGTCCTCTTTCACACGCCGGACAATCCGCCCCAAAATGTGGCTTCCAAGATTCTTAACATGCACCCATGGAAAAATCAGGAAACGACTGTTATTGATGACCCAAGCCAAGTTCCTTATGCGCTGTATCTGTGTCCAGCCTATCCACCGGTCTCGAACTGTCAGGGCCTTGGCAGCCCCTGCAAACATCAGGCATCCCAATAAACCTCGTTCAGATACAATAAAATACCGTAAAACGTAACCGAATGGCTTCTTGTATCCCAGATAGTGGTAACGCGATACGTATTCATTCCACAAACCAGTCAATTCCTTGCCTTTAACGACATCCACACTTACTAAGCCTAAATTGCCTAAATTACATACAATATCAGCTTGGGGCTCAGTCTTGGACGTCAGCGCAACATTCTTTTTGCTTCGCTGTTCTTGAGATTTCTGTCGTTTTCCCGGGAGTTTCACGAATCCTTTTGATTCCATTTTATCCAGTAATTTCATACAGGCATCTAACTTATAACCACCAGAAGCCGTCATCCATCCCAGATGCTCGCATATGGTTGAAGCCAATTCCGTACGGCTCAACCGTGGAAATACCTCTACCGTTTCTTGTATTTCATCAAGTTCCTGCCTGCTAATCTCACGACCAGATTGTAATATTGAGCCTCTCATTTTTTTAAGCATAGCGTGGGTGTCTCCTTATAAATAAATCCGCAACAATCCAGTGCTACACTATCAAAACATTACACTTTTGTTTACTACTTTTTTACGATAAAAATTTTTTTGGCCTGTCAGAAACTCTTGATAGATTTGAAACTGGCAATATGTGCTGTGGTTGGAACCTTGCAAAAGCCTATCGGCTGCCAGGGAGTGTGAACGGTTACCCTGGATGAGATGGTTTTTCCCCTTGTCTTGCATGAGAAAGTCCACTTCGTACCCTCCTCTGGTCTTGTAATACCAGATGAAATCTGTCTTTCTCCTGAGTTCAAGGAATATCAGATTTTCCAGGACCTTTCCCGTGTTTCCGGAAAAATTTGTGGGGGACGTGGGGGACAGACGTGGGGGACGGAGTTAGTTTAAGGCTTCATGTTTCCCCGGATTCTATTCAGCAAATATGGCTTCTATAAACTCTTCCGGATCAAACTGCCGAAGGTCTTCCATCTTTTCACCAATGCCTATAAATCGGATAGGGATCTGCATCTGGTTGGCAATGCTCACAACAATCCCGCCTTTTGCCGTACCGTCCAGCTTGGTAAGGGCTATTCCCGTAACTCCGACAGCCTCGCTAAAGATATTGGCCTGGGAGATTGCGTTTTGACCTGTAGTTGCGTCCAGCACCATCAAGATCTCATGGGGGGCTTCTTTGATTTTTTTGGAGATTACCCGGCTGACTTTTTTAAGCTCTTCCATAAGGTTGACTTTTGTGTGTAATCTCCCTGCCGTATCTACGATCACTACATCGACATTCCGCTTGATGGCGGATTCCATGCCGTCAAAAGTCACTGCCGACGGATCAGATCCGGCACGGTGCTTTATAACCGATACATCGATACGTTTTCCCCAGACCTCAAGCTGTTCTGCTGCAGCGGCCCTGAATGTATCCGCTGCCACAAGAAGGACGTTTTTGCCCTCTTGCTTTAACTTGTAAGCAAGCTTGGCAATGGTCGTGGTTTTCCCAACACCATTTACACCAATTACCAGGACTACAAAGGGACTGGGCGCCCATGTGATTTTAGTCGAAGGCACTTTAAGCAAATCTGCGATCTGCTTTTTAAGTCGCTCTCTCAGAGCCAAGGGATCCTTAAGCTCCTTTTTCTTTACTTCAGCACGCAGCTTCTCAAAAATATCCTGGACAGTGGTTACCCCCATATCTGCCATAACCAGGAGTTCTTCCAGTTCTTCCAGAAGTTCAGGATTTATATCCTGCCGCCCAAGGAGTAGTTGGTCCATCTGTCGGACAAACCCGCCTCTGGTCTTTCCCATCTGTTTTTTCAGGCGTTTAAAGAGCCCAATCCGCGGTGTTTCTGATTCCATGATGTTTTCATGAACAGGAGCGGATTGATCTGACGATTCTGGAGATTCCTGGGCAGATGAATTAACTGCCGGCTCTTCGGCCTCTGTCTGTTCCGCAGGCTCTTGTGAGGAAGATTCTTTTGGTTCGCCTTCCTGTCCAGCTATTTTTTTAATCCATTTTTTGAACATAGTGTTTTGGCGGTAAAATTTGAAATTGGAAACTTGAAATTGGAAAAAATACAAGAATGTGGATGCGTCACCTAATTTCGAATTTCCAGTTTCGAGATCCGCATTCAATTCGATGATACACTATTTTTCGAAAACTTG
>JAYEMY010000230.1:0-2601 GCA_034718455.1 Thermodesulfobacteriota bacterium | reverse complement strand
ATAGCCTGGGGGCAGGATGATAAAAATTCATTGGTTCTTTCAGAGGGTATAAGTCATGTGATGAGACTCAGTGAGTGGGCGGACAAGAATTTTGGCAAAGGGTTTCATAGAAACACACAAGCTATTCTGGCAAAGCATAGGATCATTGAAGAAGTAGCAAATATCGTGGCAAGGATGCACTCGGCGGGACTGCACCACCAGGATCTTTACCTATGCCACTTTCTGTGCGGCTCAGAGCAGGACGGCCTTCCCCTGACGCTCATAGATCTCCAGCGTGTTGAACGTCACAGGAGGTTGCCTATGAGATGGCAGGTAAAGGACCTTGCCCAACTGCACTTTTCCTCGGCTCAATACATAACCAGGCAGGATATAAGGCGTTTCTGGAAGGTCTATGATTCAACATATCATACAGGAAGGAGAAAAATTCCGCTTTGGCACTCAATACTCGGGAAGAGTAAGCGTATAAGACGTCATACACTCAAACACAGACTGTGATGGAGTCAGGCCCCTCACCTGCCATACAGTGAGTAATAATTTGAGGGCCAGTCCGGTTTCATGTACGCAATTTTCCAGCCACACCATAGGGTTTGAATTTCCTTCTGCGTCCCCTATGCTTGGCCCTCTTCAGGATTACCTTCAAAAATTTGCGTCCTGACCCGGACATTCCTCTTTTTTTTCTGTAATCGTGGAAGAAACGCATTCGTTCACTGAAACTTACAAGAGGCCATGGCACAGTGAGGTGCAGAGAGGCCAGGTCGTCAATCTGTTTCTTTTTGATCGTGAAAGAGGACCAGATCATCTTTCCCTTTTTCCTTGAACGTTCCAGATCTATTGGCTGAAGTTTATAACCGTTTAATGAAGGTCTGATGAATACATGCCATGTGAAGAAATCCACATGAGCCAGACCTGCATCATGTATGACGGCAAGTCCTGAAGACAGGGCATTGGATATCGCGAGTCTCTTCTCAACAGAACCCATAATAAGGTCATTGTTAAAACATGTTTGAAGTGAGATGAAACCTGTAAGCTCTGCGATCAGGAGGAAACTGTTTCCGCCCCCTTTGCCCTTTTGCCATCCCCATGCAACAGGATCAAGAGCGTCAAAACCCGCCCTTGCATAGTGCATCATGTTCTCAATTTCGGTATAAATCATGGGTTTTGGTCTGAAAAAGGTGTATGCTTTCTGTTTAACATAGTTCTTGTGGCATTTTAAATAAAAGGTTTTTGGAGGATCTCCCAGCTCTATCCTGTGAACAACACTCCTGCTGTTCCGGTCAACCACCTCTCCTGTAAGGACGATAAAATTCTCAAATATGTTAAGACCACAGGCCTGAAGGAATTCCTTCCATCCATCCAGTACATGGATATCTTTTGCAAAGGCTTTAAACCTGTATCGTGTAGCTGTTGTATCTATCATGGAATGGACAAGAGCTTATTAAATTCGTACCGGACCATATCTGACAAAACTTCTGCCGGTTTGTAAACATTTAACTCGTAAACTCGTTTCATTTCTCCCAAATTTCTATTTTCCAATTTCAAATTTCAAGCCGTGAACGTTGAACCTTTAAACCTTTGAACGCCTGCACTCTTTCTAAGCTGCTTGGCCCAACTCAGCTCTACGTTCGCGGCGCTGACTTCGTCCCGCTCGCTATTATGTGCTGAAAAAATATATCACTGTCGATATATACCTTGACAATGCTCCGATGCGATCTATACTAATTAGTATAGATCGCATTGCCAATTGGAGGTCATCATGGATACAGCCAAATTATTTATAAACGGACGCAGTCAAGCTGTACGGTTACCAAAGCCATATCGCTTCGCGGGGAAAGAAGTGTATATTAAGAAAGTCTCTAAAGGTGTTCTGCTTTTGCCAAAAGACAATACAGTTTGGGATGTTTGGGAAAAAAATTTAAAAAAATACGACAAGCCATTTATGGCTAAGCGAAATCAACCACAATCCCATCAAGAAAGAGAGGGATTGGATGAACTATTTGATTGACACAAACATTTGCATCTACATCATGAACAATCATCCTCCTGAGGTTCTTCAAAAGTTTAAACGCATAGGTGTGGGTGAGGTAGGAATATCGTCTATAACTGTTTCGGAGCTTCATTACGGTGCTTGTAAAAGCAGTTATATCAAGAGAAATATTCAACGATTGGATGAATTTTTAAACCCATTTGAAATTCTTTCCTATGATGATAATGCTTCAAGATATTATGGACAAATTCGCTCCCAACTTGAAAAGAAAGGAAAAATTATTGGTCCGCTTGATATGCTAATAGCAGCTCATGCATTGAGTAACAAATTAATATTGATAACAAATAATATTAAAGAATTCAGTAGAATAAAAGTACTACAAGTTGAAAATTGGGTTGAATAATAAAACACACAGAACAAAACGTTTCACTATTCCGGGAAATCCCCGAACCTTCACGATGGTTCCTGGTCAAGGGTAATCATTCACTTTCCCCCTGACAGCCAACAGCCTTTTTTGGATTTCAAAGCACAATCCATTGAGAATACGCCTTTTGGTGCAACCTTGTCCGCGGTTGAAACCCTGCAAAAGCCTGTCGGCTGCCAGGGAGTGTGAACGG